>JAIRLK010000056.1 GCA_031259515.1 Treponema sp.
ATAAAGGAAATGGGGCGTAATTCCTTGTATTGTAAAGAAATACCCCAAAAACCTTTACACTATGATACAGTGTGATAAAGCTTTTCCACACGTTTACACCGTGGATGTCCGGGGTTCGAATCCCTGCGCTCCCAAACTTTCCTTTCGGGAAATCCTCTTGTACCCCTATGCCTAAGGGGAGTATGCTCTTATTCATGGAAAAACTAATCATCAAGGGGGCCCGGGAGCATAATCTGAAGAATATCGATCTGGAGCTTCCACGGGACAAGCTTATCGTCATTTCCGGTCTTTCGGGATCGGGAAAGAGTTCCCTAGCCTTTGATACCATCTTTGCCGAAGGACAGCGGCGTTATGTTGAGAGTCTTTCCGCCTATGCCCGGCAGTTCCTGGGCCGTATGGATAAGCCTGATCTGGACTATATTGAGGGGCTTTCCCCGGCCATTTCCATAGAACAGAAAACCACCCACCGCAACCCCCGGTCTACTGTGGGGACGGTAACGGAAATTTACGATTATTACCGCCTCCTCTACGCCCGGATAGGGATCCCCCATTGTCCCCACTGTGGGCGGGAAATCCGGGAACAGCCGGTGGATTCGATCATTGATACCATCCTGGGGATGGGGGAGGGGACGCGGGTACAGCTTTTGGCCCCGGTGATACGGGGAAAAAAGGGGGAGCACCAGAAGATCATCGAAGACGCCAAAAAAGCGGGGTTTGCCCGGGCCCGGATAGACGGGATCCTCGTGAACCTGGACGACGAGGGGGCGATCAAACTGGACAAGCAGAAGAAGCATACGATAGAAATCGTGGTGGACCGCCTGATCATTGGGCCGGATATCCGGTCCCGGCTTGCCGAATCCGTGGAAGCCGCCCTGGAAGCCGCCGCCGGCGTCATGCTGGTCCTGGTGAGTGAGGAGCCTGGAAAAAACGCGGCGGGACCGGAAAGCGGTTCTTTGTCCGCCGATCCTTCGCTTCCCGTTTCTCACGGGGAGCGGAAAAATACGGAGTATTTTTTCTCCCAGAAGAACGCCTGTCCCGACTGCGGCGTCTCCATACCGGAGCTTCAACCCCGGCTTTTTTCTTTTAATAATCCCTTCGGCGCGTGTCCTTCCTGTTCGGGCCTGGGGGCCAAGATGGAGTTCGACCCGGCCCTGGTCATCCCTAACCGGTCCCTGTCGTTTAACGAAGGGGGAGTAGTCCCCTACAACCCCGATTCAGCCTGGCACCGGAGCCGGTTTGAAAGCCTGGCCAAGCACTACAAGTTCAGCCTGGACGCTCCTCTCAAGAGCCTCCCCAAAAAGGTGATGGACGCCATACTCTACGGCAGCAAAGAGGAAATCAAGATAAAATACGAAAACCGGGACAAGACCGGCCGGTTCGAATACCAGTCCCGGTTCCCCGGCATCCTGGAGGATCTGCGGCGCCGGTACTTTGAAACCCAGTCGCCGGGCATCAAGGAATGGCTGGAAAAGTTTATGAGCCAGAAGCCCTGTGAAGACTGCGGGGGAAAGCGGCTTAAGCCCGAAGTCCTGGGGGTAACCATTGGAAAAGGGAAGGATGCCCGCAATATCTGGGATCTTTCCAGCCTTTCGGTGACGGATTCCCTCAAGTTTTTCGACACCATTACCTTCACCCAAACCGAAAGGCAGATCGCCGGCCAGATCCTGAAAGAGATAATCGCCCGTTTGGGCTTTATGAAGAACGTGGGCCTGGACTACCTTACCCTTGAGCGGAAGTCCGCCACCCTGTCGGGGGGGGAGGCCCAGCGTATACGCCTTGCCACCCAGATCGGGTCAAGCCTTGTGGGGGTCCTCTACATCCTGGACGAGCCGTCCATAGGGCTTCATCAGCGGGATAATCAGCGGCTTATCGACACGCTTTTGTATCTCCGCAGCCTGGGGAATACCCTCATCGTGGTGGAACATGACGAGCAGACCTTACGAACCGCAGACTACATCGTAGACCTGGGGCCTGGCGCCGGAGTGCATGGCGGGAATGTGGTGGCTCAGGGGACTCCCGAAGAGGTGATGAGGGTGGAGGAAAGCCTTACCGGACGTTACCTTGCCGGGACGCTGGTCATGGAGATCCCCCAGGAGCGGCGCAAAGGAAACGGAAATTTCCTCCGCCTCTCCGGTGTTACGGAGCATAACCTTAAAGATATCAATGTGGAGATACCCCTGGGGATATTTACCTGCATAACCGGGGTTTCGGGGTCCGGGAAATCGACCCTCCTTTCGGATGTGTTGTACCCCGCGTTGGCGAACCGGCTCCACAACTCAACCCACCCGGAGGGAGCTTACCGGGCCATCGAAGGGATGGAGTTTATCGACAAGGTTATTGATATAGACCAGAGTCCCATAGGCAGGACCCCCCGGTCAAATCCTGCGACCTACGTGGGGGTGTTTTCCGGTATACGGGACCTGTTCGCCGGCCTTCCCGAAGCCAAGATGCGGGGGTATAAACCCGGTCGTTTTTCCTTTAATGTCCGGGGCGGCAGGTGCGAAAACTGCCAGGGGGATGGGACCATCAAGATCGAGATGAATTTCCTCCCCGATGTGTACATTACCTGTGATGTGTGCCACGGTCAGCGGTTCAATAAGGAAACCCTGGAAATCCGTTATAAAGGGAAGAACATCGCCGACGTGCTGGATATGACCATAGAGGAAGCAGCGGCCTTCTTCGCCCCTATCCCCCAGATAGCCCGGAAGATGGATACCCTCCTTTCAGTGGGGCTTGGGTATGTCAAGCTCGGCCAGTCCGCCTTGACCCTTTCGGGGGGGGAGGCCCAGCGGGTCAAGCTGGCCCTGGAACTGTCCAAACGCTCTACCGGCAAGACCCTGTATATACTGGACGAACCCACCACGGGCCTTCACTTTGCGGACGTAAAGCAGCTTATGGAGGTGATTCAGCGCCTGGCGGATCAGGGGAACACGGTCGTGATGATCGAACACAACCTGGACGTACTCCTTCAGGCGGATCACCTTATAGACCTGGGGCCCGAAGGCGGGGATCGGGGCGGCCACGTGATTACGACGGGGTCTCCGGAAGAAGTCGCCGCTTTTTCCGGGTCGTATACCGGCGTATACATCAAAGAGGCCTTGGAAAGAAGCCGGAACATCCGGCGCGGTGACTCCCTTCATACATGAAAACCGCCGTTTTGTCCCGCCGCGGATCGCCCGGTTTGTATCGCATCCTGTTCCTTCTGTACCTTGCCGTGCTGGTTCCGGCCTTTGGCCAGGAGGAGGTGGAGGGCGATACCCCAGTCTCCGTCCCGGAGTCTCCGCCTGAAGCCGGCGGCGAAGGGGAGGCGGACAGTACGGAGGAGGAGTTCCCTGGAGAGGAGGCGGCTGCGGAGGAAATATCGCCTGAAGACCGGATAATGGAACTGGACATCAAGACCTCTACGCTGAACGAGCTTGCCGCATGGTGCCGTACGCTGGGTTTGGGCGAAGGCGGGGGCCGGGAGGATTTAGCGGACCGGCTGCGGGATTACTACAATCTTAAACGTCCGCTGGAAGGGACTGGAGCGGAAGCTGGAGGGGCATCAAGTAAAAAAACCATCATCATTGAGTCCGCGCGGAGCACCGAATACTTTACTTTGGAAGCGGTGGACGAGGAATACGCCCGGCTGCGCGGAGACGTGCTGGTTACCCTCAAGGACGGGGAAGCGGTACACCGTATCCAGGCGTGGGAAATCCTGTATAACCGGACGCGGAACATCATGTCCGCTTCGGGAGGGGTAGAATATATAAAGGAAGAGGGAGACACGAAGGAAACCTACCGGGGAGAATCCATTGTGGTCAATCTGGATGACTGGTCCAGTGTTTTTATGGACAGCGTTTCAGAGCGTTCCCTTACCCAGGGCGATACGGTCTACCGGTTTTCGGGAACCCTGATTACCCGCAATGACGAGGAAGTAACGATTCTTACCAATTCTGAAATTACCACCGGAAACGTGGAGGAATCCTACTGGTCCATACACGCTTCCAAGCTGTGGCTTCTTCCGGGGTCTGACTGGGCCATCCTCAACGGGGTCCTGAAAGTGGGGAATATACCGGTACTGTATATCCCTTTCTTCTTTTACCCCGCCAGTGAGTTGATCTTCCGCCCTGTTTTGGGAAGCCGGTCCCGGGAGGGAAATTTTGTTCAGACCACCACGTATATTTTAGGCCGTCCTCAGTCAACTTCGACCTCCGAAAGTTCCATCACGAAAATTCTGGGGAACAACGCGGACAACGAAAAAATCCGGGAGGGATTATTCCTGCGGAGTACCAGTAAAAAAGCCGTGGATCCCAACGATACCCGCCTTTCCCTGCTGGCGGACTGGTATGCAAACATGGGGGGCTATCTGGGGACAGAAGCGGCGTTCCCCCGGAAGGGCATCCTGGGAGCCCAAACGCTATCCGCCGGACTGGGATTTACCCGGAACGTGTATCTTATTAATCCGGGCAGTTTTTATTCCCCTTTTTCGTCGTATGTCAGCTCCAGCGAATGGAATACATCCCGGATGTTCTCTTTCGATGTACCCTTCCGCTACCGGCTGGAAGCCAAGGGTTCTCTTTCGGGAACCTACGGTTCTTTGAACTGGAACTTCCCTTTTTATTCGGATCGGTATGTCAACCGTGATTTTTTGAACCGGTCCGAGGAAATGGACTGGATTAAGATGCTGAAAGATGGACAGGACACGTCGGAAGATTATCTTACCAGCTATTTGGGTTCCTATAGCTTGCAGATGAACGGTTCCGTCTCGCCTAAAGTAACGGCCCTGAATCCGTATATTTCAAGCCTGTCGGTTTCCAACCTATCAAGTTCACTTTCTTTCGGGAACAGAACCCCTAGCGTAAGCACTGCGGGTA
>JAIRLK010000157.1 GCA_031259515.1 Treponema sp.
TATAAAAAGGGATTATAAAACCGGTCGCCGTCTTTGAAGGTAACCCACAGGCCAAGGGCAAAGAGCAGGGCCGCGGCGGCAAGTACGGCAATGTCCGCTGCGGAAAAGGGCCGCGCCGAATACCAGGTCCGCTTTTTATGTTTGCCGAAGCCCCGCAGTTCCAGGGCATGGCTTACCACGTCAATGCGGTCCAATGATGAAAAGATCAGGGGCAGGAGGAGCCGGACAGAACCCCGGAGCCGCTTGAGCGGGGAAACCCGCTTTCCGTCGGAACGCCGTTTCGCAAGCTCTATGCCCCGCGCCTGCTGCGCCTGGGAAATGGTTTCATAATCGCGCTGTACGTCGGGGACATAACGCATGGTAAGGCTTACCGCGTAAGCTATGGTGTAGGGAAGCCCTATGCGGTTAAGGGACGCGGCAAATTCGCTTGGGTGTGTGCAAACCATAAGGAGTATCGCCGGGGGGATTATCATAATGTACTTGAGGAAAATATTGAATTCATAAAACAACTGTTCCGCCGTCAGGGTAAAACGGCCCGCCCCCTCCAGAATCACATGCCTCGAATGATAAACCGCCACGCCCTGTTCGGGGGCAAACAGATACACCGCCGCAAGGTTCAGGGCAAGGAAGACGCTCATCACCTTGAATATGGGAGCGGCTTCCCTGAATTTGATACGGGAGATGCAAAAGAGCAGCAGCCCCAGGCCCGCCATGACGGCCATAACCCGGGTATCGTAACCTGCCATCGTAAGAATCGACCAGAGCAGAAAAACGATGAATTTTACCGCCCCCGCAAGGGCGTGCACCGGGGACTTCCGCTCAATATAGGACAGCATGCGTCCCCCGCTGCCGCGCCTGCGCAGATGGGCTGGCGCCTGCCGCGGCCCTGTTGCGGAACGGCTCATGGCGCGGCCCGCTCCCTGAGGATTTTCTCGTGGGCGATAAAGCGGCGGATAAACGAGCGGGGATCGGGCAGGCCCGCGATCAGGGCGAGGTCGTAGAGGCTGGTCCGTTTAAGGCGGGCTTTTGCAATAAGCCCGTCATCGCTGAGTATTTCCGCGCTTTCCTTAACGGCGATACACTTCCCCGCGGAAAGCACCGCCGCCCGCCCGGTATATTCCAGCATCAGATGCATGTCGTGGGTAATCAGGAGCATGGCGAGCCCCCGTCCGCCGTGATTATTGAGGCCTCTTAGAAATTCCATGAACTCCGTATAATGACGGTAATCCTGTCCCGCCGTAGGCTCGTCCATGATGATGAAGCGGGGATTGAGTACCAGAACAGCGGCGATGGTAAGGCGTTTTTTCTGGCCGTAACTCAGGGCGCTTACCGGCCAATTCCTGAACGGATACAGTCCGCATATCATCAGCGCTTCATGGACTCTGTCTTTTATCTCTCCTTCCCCGACGCCGCGGGTACGCAGGCCCAGGGCGGTTTCATCGAATATCATGGGACAGGAGATCATCTGGTTGGGGTTCTGCATCACATAGGCTATGCGTTCCGCCCGTTCCATGATTGAAAATCCCGCAAGGTCAGTTCCGTCAAAAAACACGCTCCCCAAATCGGGCCTGAGAAAACCGCAGATGATCTTTGCCAGCGTGGATTTGCCCGCTCCGTTTTCTCCCACCAAACTCATGCACTCGCCTTTCCCCACTGAAAAGGAAACCCGGTCCAGCGCCGCTTCGGCGTGCTCCGCTTCGCCTCCGCTCTGCCCGTAACTAAAAGAGATGTCCCGAATTTCAAGCAGCGGTTCGGCCTCTTCTCCGGCGGCGCTTCCCGCTTCCCCGGCCCATTTTTGTAACGGCGCCGGATCAAAGGTTAAGGTTTCAAGGCTTTGGGGGTTTTCGGAGGCTTTTATTTCCACGCCGGCATAGCGGAGGGCGCCCAAATAGAGCGGCTCCCGTATGCCCGCCTTCCGCAGCAAATCCGAAGCGAGCAGTTCCGCCGGAGGAAGGTCGGCGATAACGCGGCCTCCGTCGAAGAGCACAATGCGGTCAACGGGCCGGTGAAGGGCGTCTTCAAGCCGGTGCTCCACTATCACTATGGTCTTGCCCTGTTCCTTGTGGAGCAAATCGATAAGCTCTATTGTCTCCTTTCCCGCGGCGGGATCGAGGTTTGCCAGAGGCTCGTCAAAGAGCAGCAAGTCCACCTCATCCATCAGCACGCCGGCAATGGAAACCCGCTGTTTTTGCCCGCCTGAAAGATCCTGGGGCGCTTTGGCGAGATGTCCGCTCATCCCCACCTGGGCCGCCGCCGCCTCTACCCGCCGGCGCAGTTCCGCCGGGGGAACACAGTCGTTTTCCGCGGCAAAGGCAATGTCCTCGGCGGCGCTAAGGCCCACAAACTGACCGTCGGTATCCTGTAAAACCGTACCGGCGCGTTTGGATATTTCAAAAATATTCAGCTTCCGCGGGTCACGGCCCAGCAGGGTAAAAACGCCGGAGCTTCGGCCCTTGTATGCGTGGAACGCAAGCCCGTTGATACAATGGATCAGGGTCGATTTGCCCGAACCGGACGGCCCCAGGATCAGGATTTTTTCGCCTTTTTTGACCGAAAGATCGATCCCGTACAGGGTCGGCTCAACCTGGGACGTATATTGAAAGCTGAAGTTTTCAAGGTGAAGGGCAAAATCCGGCGCCCCGGAAGGGCCGGATTTCCGTTCACTCACTATTCAGCCTTGAGGCTTCCCGCTTTTACCCTGGTGCGGGAATAACCGACAAGGAGCAGTGTTCCCAGGATAAGCACCACCGCGGCATTGAGTACCGATGACACCAATCCCTGAAGGTACACCTTGTCGGCCGGTTCCTGATAAACAAGAATATCCAGGGAGGGGGCAATGGCGATCCACGCAACGGCGTTGGTAAGCAGCTGCACCACATTGAAGATCACCGCCTGCCTGACTCCAAGGCCTCCCGTTTCAACCCGGTACAGTTTCCAGAAAAGGCCGATCACAAACCCGTAGAAGGCGTCGGCGATAACCCATGTCCACCATACACCGAAGCCGAAGGTCAGGTCGGTAAGGGTATGGGCGATAAAGCCGATTAAAAGCCCCGCAATGGGACCAAAGATCGCGGCAAATACCGAAAGGACGGCGATTCCCAAATTCAGATTGGTATTGGGAACCCCCGTGGGCAGCGCCACAAAACGCATGAGCACAAAAACCAGGGCCGAGCCGATGCCGACGGCTACTACGGTTCTCACCGAAATAAGTTTGTTAGCCATAAAAGACCTCCGTTATAAGATTTATACCCCACAACTCTCTATCTGGCAATTACCTGAGCCTGTTCCAA
>JAIRLK010000185.1 GCA_031259515.1 Treponema sp.
ACGGCGGGATTTCAAAGCAGCCGCGAGTTTTGATTGCGGAAAGCGGCGCTGGAGAATGGAAGGCGGTTTCTGCTGTTCGCGCTGACATCGAAAAAGTTTGATATGATGAGTTGTACGGAGTGAAGATATATGTATTCGGAAGATAAGCCTATTATCAATACCAAAAGATACGCCGCTTACCAGAGAATGGTATCCGAAGCGGGAGACTTTGCGATCCACGAGGCTAAAGCGGCGGGCTTACCCCTTACCTATGTGGAGGACAACCAGATCGTCAAAGAATATGCCGATGGCCGGAAGGAGATTTTGGGAACCATAAAGCCGCCGGTAAAAGTTACGAAAAGGACGATGCCTTACACGGGATGGGGTTCCGGGCTTTGCCGGGCGTTTAACGAGCAGCCGGACATGGAACTGGCAAATGATATCACAGGCGATCAAGTTATCGTTACGTTTCCCCGAAGGTAAAACCCACTGTCAACAAGTTAAGCAGAAGGAAAATAAAAAAGGTCCACAGATTGCGCCATAAATGGCGTTGCGGATTACGCGGATTTTTATACCAAAATTCCTTTTAATTTGTGAAAATCCGCGCAATCTGTGGATTTTTTTTGTTCCTATTTTCTTAACTTGTTGACAGTGAGGTAAAACCCCGGCTGCCGCTAAAAGATGTGTATAAAAAGCCGCTTTTATTACGCGCCGGTTCAAGTATGAAGCGTTTATATGAAGCGCGGTTTACCCGCTGCCGGGTAAGAAATGAACGGTTTCTTATAGGAACAATAAGGAGGGAACAGGGGACATGGCCGTATACGTTCTTAAACGGGTTTTTTTATCCTTGATCACGATTCTTTTTGTTATCTGCTTGACCTATATTTTGATGAACACGGTTCCCGGAGGACCTTTCCTGGGGGAAAAGGCGATTTCGCCCCGGGTATTGGCGGAATTGGAGGCCAAATACGGCCTCGATAAGCCTTTGCCAGTGCAGATGTGGAACTACATTCGCTCCCTCCTCAAGGGGGACATGGGGGTGTCCCTGAAGATGCAGAAAAACCGGCCGGTGGCGACCATCATCGGGGAAATGTTCCCGGTTTCTGCCCGGATCGGGATCATCGCCCTGATCTGGGCGGTTGTGGCGGGGGTGGGCTTGGGCTGTCTTGCGGCCTATTCCCGGGGGCGCTGGCAGGACAGCCTCCTTCAAATCATCACCACCGCGGGGATCGCCTTCCCCAATTTCGTGTCCGCCACGGTACTCTTGGTCTGTTTTGCCGGAGGGGTGTTCAAGATATTTCCCACCACGGGCCTTAGCCGGGGGGCCGTCAGCTATGTACTCCCCTGCTTCACCCTGGGGCTTACCCCTATGTGTTCCATCGCCCGGTATACCCGCTCCTCCATGCTGGAGGTCTTGGGAAAGGAGTATATCAAAACCGTCCGGGCCTACGGGCTCCCGGTTCCGGTATTGATCTTTAAACACGCCCTCAGGAACGCCCTGATCCCGGTGATTACCTATCTGGGGCCCGTCACCGCGGCCGTCCTCACCGGCGGTTTTGTGGTGGAGACCGTGTTTAATATTCCCGGCCTGGGGCGGTACTTTATCCAGAGTATCAGCAACCGGGACTACCCCCTGATCATGGGTACCACCATCTTTTTTGCCACTCTGGTGATCGGCATGAGTTTCGCGGTGGATGTGTTGTACAAGCTCATCGATCCCCGGATACAGCTTTCCAATGAGGAGGGGTGATGATGAAGCTTTTGTTGGAAAGTGAACCCCCCCCCCCACCAGACATCTTTGAGGAAGCCTCGGCGGAGGAAAAACGGTCCTTTATTCCCCAGCATCCGGGGGTTTCCTATTGGAAAGACGCCTGGCGGCGGCTCAAAAAGAACCATGTGGCCATGGTTTCTCTGGCCGTGATCCTCTTCCTTATTCTTTTTGCCTATGCGGGGCCCCTTTTTATTCCCTACCATTATGACGAGCAGATCCGGGGCAGTTCCAACCTGGCGCCCTTGGAATATGCCGAAACCGAGCTTGCCCGGATTGCCGGGGGCGAAAAGGTTTTCCCCCACATCTTTGGGACCGATACCCACGGCCGGGACACCTTGGTCCGGATCATGTACGGCACCCGGGTGTCCATGCTTATCGGCATCATGGCCGCGGCGCTGACCCTGGTTATCGGGGTCCTCTACGGTTCAATATCGGGCTACTTGGGGGGACGGGTTGACCTCATCATGATGCGGATCGTGGATATCATCTATTCGGTACCGGATGTTCTCGTGGTACTCCTTTTGGCGGTAACCCTCAAACCCCTGCTGGCGGACTTTGCCAACGCCAACCAGACCCGGCTCCTGGGGAGGGTCGTCATCGTCCTGGGGCCCAGCATCATCGCCATCTTTATGGCCTTCGCCCTGCTCTACTGGACCACTTTGGCCCGGATCATCCGGGGGCAGATACTCCAGCTCAAGCAGCAGGAGTACGTCATCGCCGCCCGGGCTCTGGGGGCTTCCAACCGGCGGATCATCCTGAAGCACCTGCTCCCCAACTGCGTGGGCCCCCTGGTGGCCGCCACCTGTCTGCAGATCCCCGTTGCCATATTCCTGGAATCCTTTCTTTCCTTTTTGGGGGTGGGGGTCAACGCTCCCATGACCAGCCTCGGATCTCTGGCTTCGGATGCCCTGGGGGGTATGTACACTTATACCTACCGGCTGATCATCCCGGCGGCTATTTTAAGCGCCATGATCCTGTCCTTCAATCTTTTCGGGGACGGCCTGCGGGATGCTCTGGACCCGCGGCTTAAAAAATAGGAAGAAGGATGGCGGAAAAAAAACTTTTGGAAGTGCGGGATCTGCGGGTTTCCTTTTTTACCCCCGTGGGAGAGGTAAAAGCCGTGGGGGGTATTTCTTATGATCTTCATTACGGGGAAGTGATGGGGATCGTGGGGGAATCCGGGTCCGGGAAAAGCGTGGAAGCCTATTCCATCATGGGGATACTGGAATCCCCCGGCCGGGTGGTGGGGGGATCGGTGTCCTTTGAGGGACAGGACCTCTTTGCCTTGAGCCATAAGGATAGGGCAAAGATCCGGGGCAGCCGGATGAGCATGATCTTCCAAAACCCCATGGAAAGTCTGAACCCGGTATACACTATCGGCAACCAGCTTGTGGGGGTCTTTCGGGAGCATAACCGGGAGGTTTCCCTTTCCCAGGCCCGGAGCCGGGCTTTGGAGATGCTGTGCCTGGTGGGGATCACCAATGCGCAGCGGCGGATGAGGCAGTACCCCCACGAGCTTTCCGGGGGGATGCGCCAGCGGGTGATGATCGCCATGGGGCTCATCTGCGAACCCCAACTGCTCATCGCCGACGAGCCCACCACCGCCCTGGATGTAACCATCCAGGCCCAAATTCTGGAACTGATGAAGTCCATCCAGGGGAAAACCCGGATGGCGGTGATTTTTATCACCCACAACCTGGCGGTGATCGCCGAAATCTGCGATACCGTTTCGGTGATGTACGGAGGGCATATCGTGGAACAGGGGACGGTGGGGGATATTTTTTACCGTTCCACCCATCCCTATACCCAAGGGCTGCTCCGCTCGATGCCCCGGATCGATGCGGAACAGGGGGAACGGCTCATCCCCATTGAGGGAACTCCCATCAATATGCTGGAACCCAACCCGGGCTGTCCCTTCGCCCCCCGATGCGGCCGGTGTATGAAGATATGCCTTACCCGGCTCCCTCCCCGAAGCTTCATTGGCGAGAACCACCGGGTCTCCTGTTGGCTGCCGGCCGCGTCCCGCAGTTCCGCCGGCGCCGAGCCGCCAAAAACGGCGGGGGCCGGTTATGAATAAGAATCCCCTGATACATCTGGAAAATCTCAAGAAATACTTCCGGGTCAAGGAACGTTGGGGAAAGGTAACGTATATCCACGCCGTTGAGTCCGTGCCCTTGGACATCCGGAAGGGAGAAACCTTGGGCCTCGTGGGGGAATCGGGCTGCGGAAAGACCACCCTGGGGCGGACCGTCCTGCGGCTCTACGAACCTACCGGGGGGAAAATCTTCTTTAAGGGGGAAGACATCACCCATGCGGATATGCTGCCTTTCCGGCGGAAGATGCAGATCATCTTTCAGGACCCCTCGTCGTCCCTGAACCCCCGGATGACCGTGGGGGAAATCGTCGGGGAACCCCTGGATATTCATAAACTGGCCGTCTCCCGGGAAGAACGGAAGGATCGGATCAAGGGTCTTTTGGAACGGGTGGGACTGAACAGCGAACACGCCAACCGGTATCCCCACGAATTTTCCGGGGGACAGCAGCAGCGGATCGGTATCGCCCGGGCCCTGGCGGTGGAGCCGGAATTTATCGTCTGCGACGAACCGGTCTCCGCCTTGGACGTATCGATTCAATCCCAAATTGTGAATATGCTTGAGGATATGCAGGCGGAATTGGGCCTGACCTACCTGTTTATCGCCCACGACATATCGGTGGTACGCCACATTTCCCGGCGGATCGCCGTGATGTACCTGGGATGCCTGGTGGAACTGGCGGAAAGTTACGAGCTTTACAAAAACCCCCTCCACCCCTATACCAAGTCCTTGTTGCAGGCGGTTCCCATTCCGGACCCGGACCTTACCCGGTCCCGAAAGCGGGCCGTCCTGGAGGGGGAAATCCCCAGTCCCATGGAATCTCCGCCGGGCTGCCGGTTCCACACCCTCTGTCCGGCGGCGAAAAAACAATGCGCCGAAGCGGTGCCGGAATTGCGGGAGACGGCGCCGGGCCACGGGGTGGCCTGTTTTTTATACGGCGGGTAAGGGCGCGCGGCGGTGATCCGTGGCAGGGGCCGCTTGCCAGGAAACACCGCCCTTGATATAATATCAAGGGACTATTCTGAAAGCATGGTTTTCCATCGAATGGGGGACGGGCCCATACTATTATTTTTAGGAGGATTTTTATGAAAAACAACATCCTAGCGGGGTGCTTGGCTCTTTTCGCGTGCCTGGCGCTGATGAGTTGCGGCGGTAAAAGCGGCGGCGGCGCTGCCCAAACCCCAACGACCCAGATTACCCTCGTGTTTGGTTCGGAGCCGAACACCATCGATCCCGCCCTTAATTCGGCGGTGGACGGGGCTATTTATTTGGGCCACGCCTTTGAGGGGCTCTACAAGTACGCGGACAACGGCCGGGGCCGCGCCCAGGCGGTTCCCGGTCAGGCGGCAGGGGCCCCGCAAAAAACGGTAAACCCCGATGGTACCGTGGTGTACGTCTACACCCTGCGGGATAACCTCACATGGTCCGACGGAAAGGCCCTGACCGCCGCGGACTTTGTCTACACCTGGCAGCGCCTGGTGGACCCCTCCACCGCCGCAGACTACAGCTACATGATCGACATGGTTCAAAACGCCAACGAGATCATGGCCGGCGAAAAGGACAAAAGCGAACTGGGTATCCGGGCGGTGAACGACAAGACCCTGGAGATCACCCTGAC
>JAIRLK010000153.1 GCA_031259515.1 Treponema sp.
CGGCTTGAGTTTGACCGTTCCGTCTTTGGTGTGAAGTACGGTTTCTTTTGTTTCCCGCCTGTTAAGGATACGCAGGGCGTATTTCCGGTTGTATCCGCTTGTCTTAATAAATTCGTCCAGTATAACCGACTTCTCTTTCCGTCCGGCTTTCTGGCAGCGGGAACGGATCTGCTTTGCAAGCGATTTTTGTCTTTCATGGTTAACCCCATATTGACCTCCTATAGCTGTCGCTACAGGATAGTCTGCCTTGATTTGGGTTACTTTTTCAAAATGAGGCATGGGCTCTCTTGGGTTACATTTTCGATGTCCAACTGCGATACCTTGACATGCCAGGGTTATGTATTTTATACTCAGAAAACAATTATATATGGCTGATCAAATCAGCGTTGGAGGTTTATGATGAAAAAAATTTTGACCGCGGTATTAATTACCGGCCTGGCCGTTGTGATACTCGGATGCGCCAGTACCGGCGATTCTGTCCCTGCGGAGGGTTCTCCGGTACAGGGATTACGCGGCGTACCCCAGTTTGTGAATGACGCCTATCTCAATGCGTCCGAAGATGTCCTTATTGGCATCGGGACCTATAAAATCGGCAACGATCCCGCGAAGATATCTACCGGGAAGCCCTTTGCCGAGACCCGGGCCCGCGCGGATATTTCCCGCCAGCTTCAAACTATTATAAAAAACATGATTACCGATTATACCGCTCAGAGCGAATTGGATCCCCAGGCTTCCCTCTCCTTCCAGGAAAGCATCACCCAGTCTCTTTCCAAGTCCGAACTGAGAGGCGCCAAGGTGGTTCAGGCCCAGACCGATGGAAACGGGCTCCTCTGGATAGTCATGGAGTACAGCAAGTCGGCGGCTCTTTCCGATGAAGCGATCAATCAGTCCGTTGCCGCCGCGAAGCTGGCTGTTCCTGCCGCCGCCGCGTTTGACGCGCTGTCCCGCATGGAAAACTCCTTTGACAAGGCTGCCGGCGGCGGGCCTATTCCCGTAGGAGACTGATGTTCAAGAGAGACTGGTCCCCGCAATTCCCCCCTTGGGATGGGAAGCCGCGCGGCGGGATGTTCTTTAGAGAAGGAAGCGCACGATGACCAGGCGGTTTATTGGACGGGTAACAGCGGCGGCGCTTGTGATGGCTTTGTGCGCCGCTTCATGCGCCTCAACGAAAAGTGGGCCGCCGGTCCCTCAAACAACGGAAGCTCCGCCGGCGGAAATTGTTCAGGAGTCCCGGGACCTATTTAACCGTTCCTTTGATGAGCAGTATAGCAGCGGGTATTGGGTTACCCGGCCATCCCGGGGGACTATTCCGGTTGTCGGAATAAGCGGCAGGCGTAATAACCGGAACGAGGCGATTCAAGCCGCGGTCGCCGATGCAGCCCGCAAAGTTGCCTTGTATCATGGACTATATGCGGCAAGCGCTGCCGTTCTTAACCAGGGGTCCGGCTATCTTGATTACTTTGCCGATTTTGATTACCGGCTGACGATAGACAACGATCCTTCGGTGTATACCGGTTCTCTTGTTTTTGATAAAGACGATGATGTATATGAAAAAAACGGTTCCCTGTATGTCCGCGTTAAATATACCGGGGTTGCCGATGTTCCCGCATACGCTTCGGTTTTTGAAAACGGCGTACCGGATTGGGTAAAAAACTACCGTGCCGATGTTCCCGGATTTTTAACTGGGGTTGGAGCATCCCGGAATAAAGGATCCCCGCAGGCGACTTCTCGGGCTTCCTATGAAAGCGCGATTATCTCGCTGCTTCCCGAATTAACAACGAAAGTTGCCGGCAGCGTACATGACGCGGCGGGTGGAAAAGTACAGCAAAATATTACCACAAGCCAGGGTAATTTAACCAAGGTGATGATATTGGAGACATGGTTTGATTCAAAAACCGGATCGGTGTGGACCTTGTTAGTGGCAAAGGAACGCCGTTAATTCCGCAAAATTACGATTAAATGGGATCCTGTCCCAAAACTAATAGGAGAGAAATTATGAAGAAGATAACCGTTTTATTGCTTGCCGTGTTTTTAGGCGCGTTGCTGTGTACGGCCTGCGTTACAAAGAAAGGCAATAACAACAACCTGGACCGGGGGCGCAGCGCCGCGATTGACGCGTCCGGGCGTATGAATAACGCGCTGGATTAAGCGGGGGAGGCCGGAACTCTTTAAGAGGGGAGCGTTTTATAATGAAGAAGATCGTAGTTGTGTTTTTTCTCCTGTGCGGCGAACTGGTACTTGCGAACGCTCAGAGGGATAAACCGGTATGGGTGGACAGGCCGGGGGCGTTGTTTCCAGACGCTCTTTTTATTTCCGCCGTTGGCAGCGGCCAGGACCGCCGCCGGGCGGAAACCAGCGCCCTTGGGAGCCTCGCGTCGTACTTTAGGCAGTCTGTGATTAACTCCACCCTGATACGGGACTCGGAAAAGCAAGAAAACGGCCGTTCCGTTTCATCGACAACGGAAGCCTCCCAAACCATTGAAGCTGTTTCCGCAGTGGACGCTCTTATCGGCGTGGAAATCAGAGATGTCTGGAACAATGAACGTCAGAAGATTTGGTACGCGGTTGCGGTAATGGAAAAGGCACGATGCGCCCCCCGGTATTCCGAAGAAATCGATAAAACGGTTGCGGAAATCAACAATCTCATTGACGTTTCAGCGGGCGTTTCTTTTGAAACCATCTCGAAATGCCGGCAGGCCAAAGGGCTTGTCGATAAAGCCGATGTATTGGCCTTTGTTCACCGTATGCTTGGCGGCCAGAGCCGGCAGGCTGAAATTTCCGCGCTTTCCACCAGGGTAGCCAATACGATGGACCAGGCAAAAACCATTCCCGTGAACGTGCGGGTTGACGGCGACAGAGACGGGCGGATCAGAAGCGCCTTTGCGGGAATCTTCACCGGCGCGGGTTTCAGGACCGGTAACCGGAATTCCCGGTATACCCTTGAGGTTACGATGGTCCTGTCGGAAGCCCCAAAGAATCAATACTACAATACCCGCTATACGGTGAATGCGATCCTGCAGGACACCCTAAACGGTACGGAACTGTTCAGTTATACGATTGCCAGCCGCGAGTCTCATACGCAGAGTCAGGCGGATGCGGACAACCGGGTATATATCGGGGCTGAACGGAAGATCAAGGCGGAATTTCCCGAAGTTTTGCGGGAATATCTGGAATCCAATTAAACAGTTGACCACGGCCTGTATTCACCGTATCATTATATCGTGGCGATTGACGAAAAAAACAAAAAAGATATGGCTAAAACCTCACCTTCGTCTTCCAGGTCTTACGGTTCCGGGAGAAAAGCTCCGTCTGTCCGGGAAAAAGCAAAAACAAGGTCCGCGGTTTATATCTTCTGGCTGGGTTTTTTCATGCTGATTATCTGTCTTTTTATCGCTAATAGGGACGCTATTCAAACAAGCCTTCGGAATACCGGAGTGGTCGATCTCCTTTTGAACCGTCCTGTCCAGAGGGGACGGGATGCCCTGTTGCCGGAGGAGGAAGCCGGGGATGACGCCCTGGAGACGGGTCTCCTCGCTCCCGCCGATCTGGACGGCCAATTCTGGGAAGACGATCCCCCGGAGATAACGCCTTCTTTCCTCCCGGTCCCCGAAACGCCGGCGGAACCGGCGGCTCCCCTGTTTGAGGAGATGGCAGTGGAACCGGTCGAGGCGCCGGCGGCCCCGTTGTTAGCGGAAACGCCGGACGCCGCTCCCCCCCAGGAAAGCGCGGAACGGACGGTCCCCCAGCCTGCGGTGCGGAAGCCCCCGGAAACCCGGCGGGAACAGGCTCTGTACCTTGTACAGGTAGACCCGGATGGGACCATCCTGCGGACCAGAGTAACCCGGAACATCCCGGTTACCGGTTCGCCGCTGGTTGACGCGCTGAACGTTCTGCTTCAGGGGCCTTCAGTCGAGGAAAACAGCCGGGGCCTGATTTCTCTGATACCCCGGGGAACCCGCGTCCTTTCCGCCGCCGTCAGGAGTTCCACCGCCTATATCAACTTCAACGAAAATTTTCTGTTTAACGAGTACGGGGTTGAAGGCTACGCCGGACAGCTCAGGCAGATAGTCTGGACCGTTACCGAATTTTCCAACGTCAAGGATGTGCAGATTCTGATTGAGGGCCGGAGGATGGATTACCTGGGAGAGAGCATCTGGATAGGAAGCCCTATCGGAAGGGAGTCCCGCTAACGCCCGCCGGCCCCGGGATTTGGGGTATTCAAAACTGTTCCTAATTCTTGGGCCGTGTGTAGAACCTGCCGTTGATCTGTTCAGTTTTAAGGACGTTGATGAAAGCGGAACCGTCTATTTTTTTGATAGCGTTCACCAGCAGCGAAATTTCGTTGGCGGACACCACCGAATAGAGCATGGTCCGTTCCGCCTTTTCGTAATACCCTATGCCGCGGAAAGCCGTAGCGCCGTGATGAGTCTGCTCCCTGATAAGGGCGTATACCTCATCGGGTTTCCCGGTGATGATGAGCAATGTCCGTTGCTGGTAACTCCGGTAAAGGGAAGACAAGGCCGCGGTCGTGGTAAACTGGAAGATAATAGAGTAGAGCGCCCGGTCCAGGGTAAAGAGAAAGGCCGCTATAGCCAGAATCACGCAATTTCCCGCAAAAATGTAATTCCAGGCATCCTTCCGGTACTTTTCAGATATGAAGACGGCGATGAAATCCGTACCGCCGGTTGTGGCATCCGCATAGAGGCACAGGCTGATGGAAACCGCGTTCAGTATCCCGCCGAATACCGCCGAAAGCAGGGTGTCGTGGACTTGCAGGACCTCAATGAATCGAGAGATGGAAGGCATAAAATCGGTCAAAAGCCCGCTCATTATGATCGCCAGGCACGAATAGAGGGTGAAGTTTTTCCCAATAAACCTAAAACAGATAATCGCCGGAATCGCATTCAGGGTGTAAAGGATGATGCTGAAGGATACCCGTAGGCCGAAAAACCGCAGGGCGATTTCCTGGAAGAGCAGGGTCATCCCGGTAAAGCCGCCAGGGATGAGCCCCCCGGCGCGGACAAAGGTATTAATATTAAAAGCCATCAAAGCCGAGCCGAGAAGAACCAAAAAGAGGCGTTTTATGGTAGTACGAACAGCAGATTGAACCATACCGTTACTATACCGAATCCTTGACGTACTGAATAGTTCCAGGGTGGGCGCGAGAGAGGGGTGGAACTTCCACACCCAGGTTTCACGGCGCGAAAATCCAGAGGTTTGATAACGGCGGGGGATCCTCCGCACACGCCGGGGGAGGCGCTTGCGGGAATAGTTCCATTTTGGCTTGACAATATATAAGGCCCTTTCTATAATGGCCTAAGATTGCTTTCTAAAAAAGGTGCGGTGAGGAACAAGTGGTACTAAAGGGTTCTGTCGATTTTTTATTTCTTCTCCCGTTTTGTAATTCCTTATTCCATAACG
>JAIRLK010000259.1 GCA_031259515.1 Treponema sp.
CATTGGGAACCTCGTCGCCGGACGCTGCGGCTGCGGCAGCCCGCTTCCCCGGCTGGGGGCAATACGGGGAAGACGCGAAAACCTGAAACACGCGCCGAATATCCACCGGCTGGACGACATTATGTTCTCCCTCCCGGGAGTCCGCGGCTACCGGGCGATCCGGGAAGGAGCCGGGCTGCGTCTCCTCGTGGAAGGGACACTTCCCGACGAACGGAAGCTGTCCGCGGCCCTGGAAACAAACGTGCGGGTATACGCCGGGCCGGTTATGCCGTACCTGGGCAAGCGGGGAATAGAAAAAGAAGTTAGTGGGAAAAGGTGAGAACGGGGACCGCACTCACTCCCAAAGCCCGCGCCTCTTCCCGGAAATACACTAAACCCCGATCACCCCTTCACCCTTCACCCTTCATCCCTCATCCCTCACCCCTTCACCCTTCACCCTTCACCCTTCATCCCTCATCCCTCATCCCTCATCCCTCATCCCTACCTGTTACCTGCCTTGCGGTGGGCTTGAAAAAAAGGGTGAGTATGGTAAAATAGGATACGGACAATTTGATTCCGAACACGGGCAGGACGCGGACCATGGCTGATTCGGATTTCACAGCGGCGGTATAGGCAAGGATAGAAGCGGACGATGGACAATCAACGGGAACTGATAATTCTGGTAGACGACAACCCGGCAACCCTCAGGGCGGGCAAGAATATACTCGATGAAAAATACGATGTCTTCACGGTCCCCTCGGCACGGAAAATGTTCGATTTCCTCAAAAAAACCAAACCCGCCATGATCCTCCTTGATATCGAAATGCCCGAAATAGACGGCTACGAAACCATCAAGCTCCTCAAGGGAAACCCTGAAACCTGCGAAATTCCGGTGATTTTCCTGACGGCCAAGAACGAATTGGAGGAAGAACTTAAGGGTTTTGACCTTGGCGCGACCGACTATATTACCAAACCCATTGTACCCCCGCTGTTTCTGAAGCGTATTGAGGTTCACCTGCTGGCGGAAAAGCAAAAAAGGATTCTCCGGCAGCGGCACGAGGAATTAAGGTCCGTACTGTCCCTGGACACGGAATTCAACCACATCCAGGATTTGGACATACTTTTGGAGCGCATTCTCTACGAGGCCCGCCGGGTGGTCGGCGCGGATGCGGGTTCCCTCTACGTGCGGGAAGTTGTGGAAGAATGCGGGAAGAAAAACGAAAAGCTTGTTATCAAATATTCTCAAAACGACACTCTGCAAAAGAATCTGCAGCCCGGAGAAAAGCTTATTTACTCCGTTTTCAAGCTTCCGATTAACGACAAAACCGTTTCCGGCTATTGCGCCCTGACTAAACAACTGATCAATATTCCGGATGTGTACAACCTTCCCCCGGATGTGCCTTTTTCCTACGACACCAGCTACGATTTAATTTCCGGGTATAGAACGGTTTCCGTTTTATGTATTCCCCTGGTAACTCCGGAGGGGCGGCTGCTTGGAGTAATCCAGATGATCAACGCCAAAAACGAGAACGGCAAGGTGGTCCCCTTCTCGGAGGACGACGAGCTTCTCATCTCCCACTTTGCGGCAAACGCGATTTTTGTGCTGCAGCAGACTTATATCCTGAACGCGATGATTCTGCGCACGATAAAAATGGCCGAACTCCGGGACCCAAAGGAAACCGGCACCCATGTCAACCGGGTGGCCGGCTACGCGCTTGAAATCTACAACGGCTGGGCGCGGCGCAAGGGCATCAGCGAGGCGGAACAGAATAAGTTCCGGGACGCGCTGAAGATCGGCTCCATGCTCCACGATGTGGGAAAGGTTGCCATTTCGGACATGATCCTTAAAAAGCCCGGCCGCTTTACTCCGGACGAGTACCTTATTATGCAGTACCATACGGTTTACGGCGCGGATCTCTTCAGCGACCCCCTGTCCCCCCTGGATAATATCGCCCGGGATATTTCCCTTAACCATCACGAGAATTGGGACGGCACGGGTTACCCCGGCTGGGTTGATCCCGATACGATGGAACCCATCAAGACCAACGCGGAAGGCAAGCCGCTAGGGAAAAAAGGCGAGGAGATCCCGCTTACCGGCCGTATTGTCGCCCTGGCCGATGTTTACGACGCGCTTTGTTCCCGCCGGGTTTACAAGGAACCCTGGAAAGAAGAAGATGTACTTGAGGAAATGCGGAAAATGCGGGGTACCAAATTCGATCCTGAACTGGTTGATGTATTCTTTGAGGTACTGTCGAATATTAAAATGGTTCGGCTGCTGTACCCCGAACTGGAGGAGTAACGCCGCCCCTCTATTGGACTAAAAGCATGGTAAAAAAGGCCCACAGTTCCGGTCACTCCTCACTTCTTCATCCTAACTTCCCCCTAATATAATGCGCAGGCTGGCGATTTTTAGATTGTGTATCATATTCATGGGTTTCTTCTCCCTCGCTATGTTCTTTCCCTTTATAATAGCGATTGTGTTCGGCGAGTATAAAATGGCTTTTGTATTCGGCGTTACCACCGGAGCGGGCATAACCGCCGCGGCGCTGGCTTTTATATTGGGCAGAAAACCCGCCTTTAACTTTAACCCCCAGGAAGGCATCCTGCTTGTCTGCCTTGGCTGGTTTTCAGCCTGCTTCCTCGCCGCCGTTCCCTATTACCTGTCAGGTTATTTTCCCGGTTTTTCAGACGCCCTGTTTGAAAGCGTTTCCGGCCTTACCACAACCGGCAGCACAATACTTGCGGATGTGGAAATTCTTCCCCACTCGCTGCATTTCTGGCGGGGGATGACCCACTGGTTGGGGGGCATGGGGATCGTCGTTTTAACCGTGGGACTGGCCCCCCTGCTCGGCGTCGGCGGCTTCCAACTCCTAAAGGCGGAAACAACCGGCCCGGTAAAGGAAAAATTCACCCCCAAGGTAACCAACACGGCAAAAATACTGTGGTTTATTTACTGCGCCCTGACCGCAATTCTGGCCCTGCTGTTTTTTGCCGGAGGCATGAGCTGGTTTGACGCGATTTTTCACGCATTCTCCGTCATGGCTACAGGAGGTTTCAGCACACGAAACAACAGCATCACCTCTTTTAATTCGCCGTATATTGAATGGGTCTGCATAGTATTCATGATCATCGCGGGTTTTAACTTTACGCTCATGTACCGCCTTATACAGGGAAAATTCCGCGATATTGTCAATAACGATGAAGCAAAGGCGTATTTCGCAATCATTTTGGCCTCCGCCCTGATCATAGGCGTTTTGATACTGCCGCAGACCGGATCGGTAGAAAAATCACTGCGCCGGGCCTTTTTCGATACCGCGTCAATCGTAACCTCAACCGGCCTTATGGCCGAAGACCATAACCTGTGGCCGCCCCTTGCGCAGTTAATTGTTTTTATACTTTTATTTGTCGGGGGTTGTTCCGGATCCACCTCCGGGGGGATCAAGGTGATACGGTACGTCGTACTGATAAAACAGGCAAAGAACGAAATTGGACGCCTGCTGTATCCGTCCGGGGTGTTCTCGCTCCAACTGGATAAAAAACCCGGAGAAAAGCACGTTGTATACAGTGTGGCGGGATTTTGCTTTCTCTATTTTTTGCTGATCTGTCTGGGTACCCTGCTGATGAGTGCTTCCACGGGAGCCGGTATCTTTAATTCAATAAACGCCGCGGCGATTGCCCTGGGAAACGTCGGGCTGGGCCTGGGCAGGCTGACAGCGGGCAGCATATTTTACGAGGCCCCAAATTATGTCAAATGGGGTTTCTCGTTTTTGATGATCGTGGGCCGCCTTGAACTTTTCACGGTATTACTGTTGTTTATGCCGGGTTTCTGGCGCAGATAATGGCCGAGCCTCTGCTGCCCCGGATACACCCCGCTTCCTCAACCTTGCCGCTTTAATTGCCAGCGCGTTTTGATTGGCCAGGTTGGTTATTTCGCTGTTGGTAAGCCCCTTTATCTGTTTTTAAGCGAGGGTCAGAATAGATCCCGTCAGTGCGCCGATCCCGACAAGATTCAAAACGATAATGACGCTCCCCGCCCTGAAGGGCGGGGTATCGTCGTTGGATAGGAAATTTATTATACTGGCCGGGTACATACCCGATCTGCCTTTATGAACATCATATCTCATAGTGCTACATTC
>JAIRLK010000263.1 GCA_031259515.1 Treponema sp.
CGGCTGGACAAAGACACTTCCGGCGTGATAATCGCCGCCTACGATGACGACGCTCTGGCTTTCTTGTCCGCGCAATTCGCGGAAAGGCGGGCAAAAAAGATATACGCCGCCATCGTTCAAGGCGCGCCGCCCGAAGCGCGGGGACGGGTGGATATGCGGATAGTCAGGGACAGCCGGGACCGGAAACGTTTTACCGTGTCGGAGGACAGGGGGAGGAGCGCCCTTACCCAATACAAAGTTGTCAGGAAACTCGGCGGCTATTCCCTGCTGCGTCTCATGCCCCGCACCGGAAGAACCCATCAACTGCGGGTTCACCTTAAGTACCTGGGCTGCCCAATTCTGGGCGACCCCATCTATGGCCGCCGCGATCCCCGTTTCCCCGCCGCCACGCTGATGCTGCACGCGAAGGCTCTGTCCATTCTTATACCCGATGCCCTGTCTCCGCCGGAAACGCCCCTGTCCCGCACCTTTAGCGCCCCGCTCCCGCCCCGGTTTATCAGTTTTTTACGGCAGTTCTGTTAGGAGAGAGAAATAGTTGGGAGGGAGAAGTTAAAGATTGGCGTTTGGGGGATTAGCGCATTTCCGGGAGGGATCACGGGATTTGTAAGCGGATACAGATACCACGAAAGCGCACACGGCCGGTAACGGCGAGGCCGCAGGTATTGGCGGCGGGGTCGTCGGCAAGGATACGGCAGGCTATAGCGCGCCACCGGGCCGCCCGCTCGCCGGGAAGCTGCGGGTTGGTGAGCCGGGGGACTGACGGCCTGTCGCGCTTGTGGATTTTTGCGCCGCCGGTAACGCAAAAATCCCGATTGTCCGGCACGCCTTCACGATGCGGGGATTGTTTACCGGCGCGGCCTTCGCAAGTACCGTGTCCGGTTCGCCCGGGCTGCCAATCTCCCCCGACAGGGCCGCGAAAGCCCGGCCCCCGACCCGCTCCGCGCCCACGCAGCAGATCACCGACCGCTACGCGCCCACGCAACAATCCGCCGACCTGCGCAATACCTTCGCACCGAGCGGCTCCTGACGCTATGCGCTGCCTCCGCACAACAATCTTCCACTCCTCACTATTTAAGGCCCCCAGACCCCCCACGTGATTCCCCAATTGACAGTTTCTTTCACTTCTCATACACTCAATTCAACTATGAATGGCATACGGCTAATCATCGGTAGCAACCCAGCCCTCCGGGCAGACCTCGCCCCAAGCAAGCTTGCTTGGGGCGCTCTTAGTCTTTGTCAACCCCCTGACAGTTTAATTTCACATTTTTTTGTATTTTTCTCATTTTCCAAAAAAGTCCGGGTATTTTTGTATTTGTATGAAAATATACTGGGTTTTTATATTCTCTTAAAAAGAAGGAGTGTTTCTATGAAAACCACAAAGGCCAGCCTGTTGATTTTTACCTTTACGTTTACCCTTGCCTTTATCGCAAATTCCTGCGCCGGAAGCCCCGGTGCTGTAGCGGAGAAATCCAAATCTGCTGTGAATCCTCTTGATGGTGTGTGGGAAGGCTTAACCCCGGGAAGGGATGCCTATATCCGTTTTTACTTTCAGGGCAATATGCTTTTGACACTACAATCGGAAGACGGAGTTAAGTGGGACGACTATCGCTCTATATGCAGTGAATTTATTAACACCAACAACACCCTTATGTTAATCCCCAATTTGTACTCAGATAGGGAAGTGGTATGTATTGTTTACCAAATTTCCGGTGATACGTTAACGCTTTCTCTGGTCGACTATGATGGAACCGGTGATAAAATTACATTAAGCAAAACGCAGATCGGCAAAAAAAGCCCTGTAGAAGGCTATTGGGAAGGTTTGTTTGGTAAAAATCAAGTATGGTTCAGATTCATTGATGACATGGTGGTCGCGCTGTTTGGCGATGATCTTGAAATATCCTATTTCTATTATTCCGGCAATAAACTGGTTATTCCGTACTGGGATGAGATGGAATTTATCCATTCAGAAAATTCCTTGCACATATCCGATGAGTATGCCGTACTGTCCGGGGTGGACGCTACACTGACAAAGAAGCAGAAGCCAAACCCGGATCAAAACATCACAAGGAATCCCTTGTATGGGACGTGGGTATTAAAGGATTCAAATAGCACTGACCCCTACGATAGTTTTTTTATTGTATGCACAACAAATGCATTTAGGATGCCAGGCCGGGGTTGGTGGCGGGCAACTTACACCGATGGCAAGATCATAACCGAGGAGGGAGATATACCCTATAGCATAGTGGACGAAACTCTGCATCTCAAAATTGAAGGCAGGGATTATGTCATGAAAAGACCCGAATAAGAGGCGGTAAGTTTATGTGCACACTCCTGAAAAAAATATTTCCCCTGTTACTCGTTTGTATTTCAGGTTGCGCGACTACCGGCCCTGTGGCAGTACCCCTTCAGAGCGCGTTGCAAACCGCCGTGTGGGAAATTATCGAGAGTGTTCCGGTTGGGACAAGTGTCGCGGTACTCAATTTTAGTTCTGATTCGACTGCTTTTTCCGAATACATGATTGACGAATTGGCGGGCATCCTTGCGAAAAGCAGATCTATTACCGTTGTTGACAGAACCAGCCTTGATCTTATCAGGCAGGAACAGAACTTTAATATGTCTGACGAGGTAAGCGACGAATCGGCTCAGGCAATAGGTAAAATGATAGGCGCCCAAACCATAGTGTCCGGTTCGTTTTTTAAACAGGGTAAATCATGGCTGTTCAGAACCAAGTCGTTGAATGTCCAGACGGCGGTATTGGAAGCTTCAACATCGGTCAGGGTTTCTCACGATGACATCATCGCCTATTATTTTGAATCTCCCGGCAAAATAAACACGAAAAAGGAAACGGCATCTATCCTAGCCACTGCGGACAATTCAGGCCGTTATGTTGAAAAGGAAGCTGGTTTTTCAATACAGATACCAGACGGGTGGGAATCAAAGGCGTCGCCTTTTTCTGTGTACAAACAACTTGCGGGAGCTATTCACGAAGATGGCAGTGCGCCGAATATCCAATTTCAGGATCAAACCTATGACGGTACATTGGAAGGAATGAGGACCATTCAGCTAAACAGTTATAGAACAGCGGGATTGGGGGATATCGGAATACTCCACGAAGAACCATTTTCCACGCAAAGCGGCCTGCAAGGTTTAAAGACGATCATCCCGTTTCCTCACCCCATCTTGTTCATGTACCAGATTTTTTACATATTTCCCCTGAAAGAAAGATCAAAATTGATTATCATCTGTACTTTTCAGGATTACCCGGACAACATCGGTTTAAACGAAGAAATTGCCTTTTATGACGGTATTGTAAAAACCCTAAGGGTGGACAAGCCTTGATTGGAAGGCCGGGGTCCATACCCCGCATCTTGCTGATGTCTTTGGTTTGGGGTATGGCCCCGGCCAGTATAATAAATTTCCTATCCAACGAAGATACCCGGGAGCTTGCTCCTGGGTTCTTCATGTGCGCCCGGCATGGGGAGTAACTTGGCGGTGAAAGTCCGTTACACGCCCGGTAGCAGGAAGTGTTAGCTGAACGGCAAGGGTGTCCATCGTGAG
>JAIRLK010000278.1 GCA_031259515.1 Treponema sp.
TGACCTGCCTGCAAAACAGGATTGAGTTTGTTGGTAAACTGATCGGTCGGCGTCATTGAATATTCAACTTTGATGTCGGGATGGCTGGGTTTGTAGTATTTATTGATCATGCCGTCCAGTTCATCGGTAAAAGACCAAACGGTAAGCGTTACGCCGCCGCTGGCGCTGCCGCCGCTTTCCGCTTTTTTGGCGCAGGAAGCCAACGAAAAAAACACGCAGAGCACAATGGCCCCATATAAAAATTTCTTACCCATGCTATTATCCTCCTTATTTAGCCACTACTTCGCCGTCCGACCAGACCGACGGGTTTTGGTGCGCGTCATCCGTCGGGGTGCGCCAGTTGACGATAACAGAACGCGCCGCGTTTGGCTTTGCGTGATTAATCCTGAACTCGCACCGTACCGGCTGTTTATCGGTTAAGGCGCTAATGCCAAAGAGCGAAAGCGGCAGGGCGGCTTCGATAATGTATCCTTTTTCCTGCCAGGTAATGTACGCCTTGTATTGATCGGCTTTAAGGGCCTTGTCATTGATGCCGACGGCGACATTATTGGGGTCGTTTTTATCCTTGCCAAAAAGACGCACCCGCTTATCGGTGGAGGCGTAGTTTCTATGCGCGCTTGTGTTTGTCCCAAAGAAGAATTCGATTGATGTCGCATTCCAGGCGTTGCTCATCGTCTTTTTATTTTCCTGCGGAGAAGCGTCGCTCACCACCGCCCTCATGTACAGATTCGCTGCGTCCGCCGCAAGATAGAATGTACCATTCGCGTCCTGCGGCCCTCCCGTCCAGGGGTGCAGGCTTACTTTTGTCCCCTGCATACCGTCCCAGAACGAGCCCGACTGCCCCGGGGTAAAACCCTGCCGCACAAGGTAGACCTTTGCTTTTTCGTACCCTTGCGCCCACAGAGAAGAAGCGGTAATTAAAAGGCACATAAAAATGCCAAAATATTTTTTCCGTTGATTAACCGGTGCTGTCAACATTTTCAATACTCCTGTTAAAAAATTGAGCCTGCCGCGATACGGGCATACCACAAACAAGCTCTTGTCAAAAAAGAGGTTCATCCAGCCTTAACACGTTGTTCATACCATGCGACCAGAGGACGATGGCCGCATACTATCATTAAGGCCGGATAAACCCAAGCGGTATCCTACCTAAAGCGAAAAGCTGAACTGAATCGGTATAGCGATTCGTGTCGAACGGGGGTCGTCCCCGTCCGCGTTATGCCCGGCGGGTATTCCCGCAAGAACGCCAGCCCTGATGCTTGCCGCGCCTATTGCCTTACCAACCCAAAGCCCCAGACCCAGGCTGTTTTTGCCGTCTTTGTTTTCGGTATCTCCCGTCTTTGAGTTACCCTCTAGCTTAAATTGCACATCGGCGCCAACGGTAATACCGCTGTCCCCGATCTTGTACGAAGGCTCGGCGGCGAAAACCAGCGCAAGCCCGTTTTCCTGTGTCGTTGTACCGTCAACTTTGGTGTTGCCGAGGAAGTCCGCGTCAATACGGGCCACCAGATCTATCGGCCCCAAAAGCAGATTGCCGCCGGCAGAAGCGCTGAAGGGCGCTTGAACCGTCGTTTCGTCGTCGGAGTCGTAGCTCAAAGGAATTTTAGCGCCGATGTCGACGGTGCCGACCGGAAGGGAGGTAAGGGCAAACGCCACCTCAATTCTGTTGTACGGCGTCAAAGTGGTAAGGCCGGACACCTGCTTGCCGTCGGAGCCGCCGACAAACTGGGCGCGCGCAAAGCCTATGTTTTCGATAGTATACCCGACGCCGACCTGTATCTGGCTCCACCCGTCAAGAAGACCGTCTTCGGCGGCCCAACCCTTATTCGAATCACCAACGGAAGCGCCGACATAAAGATCACCGAACTCCAGCGCGAGATGCGCGCCCCGGTTCGCCTGGAAACGGGTAAAGATAGCGTCCTCACCTTTGCTTAAAAGGAAAAGTACGCCGGGCCTCCAGTCCGGATTCGCATCCCGGTCATACGCTACCAAATCCGGGAAACTGATAGGGCTGATCTTTCCGCGCAGGGGGTCTTCGTTGTATTTGCCAACCTTAAGCGTTAAGAAATCAAACGGCTTGATCCACAGGTTCGCGTTGTCACCGAGGGCAATGCCGTTAACGGAAGTACCATTACCGTCCCCATTCATCACCTCATTCCACCACCAGTCGGCGTGGATTTCCAGGTTAAAGCCGTACTGCTCGTTGGGATCGCTGCCGTACGCGCCAAATTGCAGACGCGGGCCGTAGCCGGCCCAGTCCGGGGCAAGTCCTACGGCGCTGGCTGTCTCGTCATCTGTACTGATCAGGTAGACCGGGACGAACACCGCGTCGCCCCAGAGGGCGAAGGGGTTTACGGCAACCCCCCCCCCCCCCCCCCCCCCCATTACAGAGGCAAGGACTACAAGACCTAGGATCAATCTTTTTTTAATCTCTCTCATATTGTCCCTCCTAATATGGAAACCATCCTACTGATTTCCATGACATCAAGATTTTAGTTGTATCATACAACTAACTATAATTGTATGATAGTACCTGTTTTCTGTCCTGTCAAGAAAAAAAATATGAAAAAGTAAAAAAATGAGGCTGTTCCAAAACGACAGGAAGCCTCTTTTCTGTGTGCGGTATTGGACAGACCTCTCCCGGCGCCGTTTCCTGACGGCGCTGCGGAGGCTGCCTGTACCGTTGTTCCCCAGGGTTTTGGCCGGGTTTTGAGGGGTTAGCCGGACGGGAATGGAGAGCGGAAAGGGATTTTCGGCGAAAAATGGAGTTTTGCCGGTTTTCCCACAGGACGGGGGCTGACCCTAAAGGACATACGTGCCTTGGCCGCCGGCGCCTGCGTTTCCGCCGCCGCCTCCACCGCCCCCCAGTCTGCCCATTCCGCCCACTCCGGCGGATCCCCCGTCAGTATCCGCGACCAGTACCGGTCCCCCCAGATATGCCCCGTCCTTCCCGCCTGTCCGTTGAACCGTACCGCGAAGGTCTGTTTCAGCCACTGCATAATTACGGGGAGTTGGAACCCGCAGGCGGGTCTGATATAGAACGAGAGCCGCCCGCCCTCAAGCCGCAGCCCGCGAATCTCGAAAGCGAAGAGCCCCCGCGACTCGCACAGCGTCCGAAAGAAGAGCGTTGCGGCCTGCCGTAGCCGGAACAGCGGCTCGCGGTTATTGACCGCCGTCCTTACCTCGTACCACACATCCTGCGCTAAAATTCTTTTCAATCGCATACGGTATATATGGGATTGACCTGCCGTTTTGCTTCAATCAACATAAATCAAATAGACCAAACAGACCAAATAAGCAGGGGGAAAAGCTAAGCGTAGCAGCGTAGCGGCGCAGCGGCGGGCGCCTATCAGCGCGAGGGCGCGGCAACCGTATTGCGCCTGATAATTTCAGAGCTGATAGTTATCAGGCGGTAGTGGTGTACATGATGGTCAAAATATTCAAAAAGAAGGTCCAGCGCCCAGCGGCCAACCAGTATCTGCGGGTGGGACACGGTACTCAATTTTCTCGGAGCGGAACGGGGAATATCATCATATCCGACAATAGAAAGGTCTGCCGGAACCTGCACGTTCATGTCGAGCGCGGCATCCATTCCCTGCAAAGCAAGATCATCATTGTAGTAAAAAACAGCGGTTATGCCCCATTCAGGATGCTCAAGGATGGTTTTCGTCAGCCGGTAGCCCGTATCGATCCGCTCTTCTTCTTCGCCAAAGGAAAACTCTATTGATTCATCGTGCGGTATGCCCGCGTCTTTCAGCGCCTGCATATAGCCCAAACGCCGATCCAGCGCGGCTTTTACTGTATTCTTGTAGATATAGGCTATTCGTTTATGCCCGAACGCGATGATATGCTGTACGGCGGAACGTGCGCCCCCTGTATCATCCAGCATTATTTTTGAACATGTGAATTGGGGAATATCATTGTTGATAATGATTACCGGTATATTCAGGCCGTTTAAAAGCCCTGCCGTACGGGAACTGTCGTTTTCCAGGCCGGAATGGAGGGGTTCCAGAATCAGGCCGTCTATTGACCGGTTTATCAATTCAGTAATAAGTTGATACTCCCGGTCTCTCGATCCCCCCGAACTTGCCGCAAAGACAACGGCATCCTTTTCATAGGCATTTGCTTCTATGCCTCGTATTATGCCCGGATAGATTTGATTGGTTATATTCGGAACCAGCACGCCGATCATGTGCATGTCTTTTTTTCTTGGCCGCATGTTTTTTTCCGTTGGCACAGCGCCGATAAACGTACCGCGTCCCTGGACACGGTGGATAAGGTTCTTTTCTTCCAGTAATTGAAACGCCTGCCTGATGGTCGTGCGGGATACGCCCAGTTCTGTCCTGAATTCATGTTCGCTGGGGAGCTGTGTCTGTGGAAGTAATATATCTTCCCGAATCAGCCGGGCAATTTCTATTTGAAGCTGCCGGTATTTCGGCATTCCGCCGTCATCAAGCCTGATGTTTTGCAAAATGTTGCCGTGTATCATGTTCTACTCATCATGTTATCTCAACGTATAAAAAAATGGTATAGTACGCAAGAGACCGGCAGCAATTTTACATTTACCGCGGTCGAAGGAGAATCTGTCTCCCTACCGGAAAAATCTGTCTCTCCCACGGGCGGTAATCCGTCCTGCGTTCCGTTTTGTGGTAAATGTAAAATTGCTGAGAGACTGGCGGTTCTGCGGCGTTTTTTGAGTACCGCTTAACCGTGCGTATAGGGGCCCCCTAAGGCTCCCCGGACCTCCCTCATGTTGTAGGCGGCGGCTTCGGCAACCGCATGGTAGAAACGGGCGGAGAGTTCCAGATAGCGGCCAGCGGGGTCTGAATCCGGGACCGTCAGGGTCTGTTCCAGTTCCTCAAGGGGAGGAAAGAGAAAGCCCGCCACGTCTTTTACGTCACTTTCGGTAATTATCAGGTTCGCCGTATCCAGCTTGTTGAGGGTTTCCTGGAGGTCCCGCCGGTTCACGGCGGTTTCCGCTAAGGCGGCTTCCGCCACGGCGGCGGCTTCCCGCGCCGTCGTCTCTATGCGTTCCAGCCCTTCAAGGAGAGCCGAGCGGGCGGCATCGTACCGGGCGGAGCGGGCGGCCGTCTGTTCCGGGCTGCCGAAGTCCCGCTCAAGGCGGGTAAAGACCGCTTCCAGGATTCGGCGTATCTCGTCCCGCCGGGGGGGCAGGGCCAGGAGGTCTTCGGGCGCGGCGGGGATAAGGCCGGGGATAGCCAAGCCGCCGGAGGAGAGGCTGTAGCTGCGCAGGGCCGGGGAAAGGCCAAACCGGTTTTCAAACCACGCCGCATAGAGGGAAAGGCGCCGGTCGGTAAGGACTTCACCGCCGCCGGATGCGGGAGCCCGGAACGGGCGGCCGTCCCGTAAGGCGCGGACCGACAGGGTTTCGACGGGGACAAAGCGGGTTGATTCGGCCAGGGCGCGGGTCTCGAAGAGGGCGCCTTTGAAGTGAGTTTTCAAGCCGGGAAAGGCGAGGTCAAGGCCGGCTATCCAGACGGCGGATGCCCCCAGCAGGCGGACAAAGTCCCAGGCGGTAGTGGCTACCGATCCCCCCGCGCCCAATTCGCCCTTTGGGTCCACCCGGTCCTCAATGAAGCGGCCCAGGGGAAAAAGGGAGCCGCAGAGCAGGGCGCCCCGGAACGGACCGCGAAGGGCCGGGGGATACACCGCCGATTCGGCGATAAGGCGGGTTTTGGGGGCATCTACCCGGTCAAGGTGGCGGAAATTCCAGTATTGGGGGTCCACGACCAGGGCAAAATCAGGGTCCACCCCCCGCTGGAGAAGGAAGTTTAGGGACGTGTCCACCGCCGCTACCACGCAGCGTTCCGCCAGGTCCGGAAGGGAGGGCGCCAAAAGATCCAGGGAAGGCCCCGCCGCCACAAGGAACGCCGGGATGCCCGTCCCCGACAGGCATCCGGCAAGGGCGGCTATGCCCGGAGCATCCCGTATAACCGTCATGTTGGCGGCCAGGTTCCTCACCCAGCGCTTCCCAAAACGCCTGAGCGTCGCCCGGTTTATGTCGTCCTTGGAAACCCAAGTGGTGATGACCCGTTCCGTTTCCCCGTACCATTCCGCGTCCAGGCCCGCCAAGGCCCGGTTCCTGAGCAGGACCGGCTTTCCCTCAAAGAGACGGAGCGCCGCGGTAACCGTCCAAGGCCGGGTTTCCCCCAGGATAAACACGAGGTTCCGTTCCGAAAGGAAACGCCCCAGGTCCCGGCTTTCCAGGGCCGCCGCCAGGATCCCTTTGCGGTACTCAATGATGATGAGGGGCCGATCCGGAAACCGTTCCCCGGCAGCTTCGGCGACGTACCCCAGGCCAAAACCCAGAACCACGATAGGGCCGGTCCCGTCCTCCAGGGTTTCCGCCAGCCGTTTCCCTTCCCGCCGGGGATCGTGTTTTGAATGGATACGGAGATCCCCCATAGCCAGGGTAGGCTCCCCCGACGCGGCGGCCTCTACCCGCAAGGCCGCTTCGGCGCCGGTCTTAGCCTGCTCAAGACATTCCCCAAGCTCAGGGTACTTTTCCCGTATAACCACAAGGTTTGATTCCCAGTAACTCAAGTCCCTGCCCTTTTGCTGTGGGATATACGGGGGCGGCGGAGGTCCGAAGGGACGGAGATTCATTCCAATTCCAGCGTGATGACCATGCCCCCGGTAAAGGGGGTCCCCGGCGGCGGGTCCTGGCGCTTGACCCAGCCGTCCCCGGATATCTCAATGGTGAGGTCATCCCGGAGGATGAGGGGGAGGAGCTGCCGTTTTGAGTACCCGGTAAAATCCGGTATGGTTGATTCGATGACAGGGATACGGTTTTGAGGGAGAACTACGGAACCCGAATGTTCCACCTGGGGATTCCTGCCCCGGGGTATCCCTAAGTAATCCACCAGAGCTTCCGCAGCTTCCCGTATGGGGGGGGCCGCGATACGGCCTGCCAGGTATTCTCCATGAGGTTTTACGATGACCAGGTAGAGGACCAGGGACGGGTTATCCGCGGGGAGCAGGGCTATACAGCTTGCGATAAAATCGGTGCTCGAATACGCTCCGGTCCGGGGATTGGTGATCTGGGCGGTACCGGTTTTGACCGCCAGGGAAAGGTCCTGTACGTTGGCCCGCCAGCCCGTCCCTATCTCGGAAGTAACGTCTTTCATGTAAGACCGCAGCATCCGGGCGGTTTCCGCACTCAGTACGCGCCGTGCCGGACCAGGGTCAAAGGTTCTGATGTTTTTTCCGTCCGCCGAAACGACCCGGGACACTACGCGGGGAGGGACCAGGATGCCGTCATTGGCCAAGGCCGTAGCGGCCTGAAGCATCTGGAGGGCGGAAACCGAGATTTCCTGTCCCATGGCGATGGTAGGCTTGGACCGGTCCGACCAGCGCTCGGCGGGGCGGAGGAAGCCCGCAGTCTCCCCGGGGTTTCCCGCCCCGGTCCGGGAACCGAACCCTAAGTTCCTCAGGGACTCCGCGAAGGCGGTAGTTCCCATACGGTCGGCAGCGTAGTTTGCCCCGGCGTTGCAGGAATAGACGATGATTTCCCGGGCGGTTACCGGACCGTGGGCGCCAAGACAATTGATGACGATACGTTCTCCCCTGCTCGTGATCCGCTCGTAATGGCCGTTGCAGACGAAGACAGTCTGATCAGAGATAGCCTCCGCATCCAGGAGGGCGGCCAGGGAAAAGACCTTGAACACGGATCCCGGTTCATAGGCCCAAATCGCCGGCCTGTCCATGCGGGACTGTTCATTCGAGGCGCGTATGTCGTTGGGATCAAAGTCGGGGAGGGACGCGGAGCCGAGGACCTCTCCGGTTCGGGGGTCCATGGCCAGGAACATCACCGCTTCGGCCCTGTTTTCCGTTAAAGTCCTGCGGGCTATGCCTTCCAGGATATACTGAACATTGGTATCTATAGTCAGGACCACCTGGCTGCCCGAATCGGTAAGTTCCTCCTCCATGGCGTGTTCGATTCCGGCGAGACCGTTGTTGTCGTCCCCCACAAACCCGATGAGCTGCCCGGCCAGGCGTTTTTCGGGATAAATCCTCCCAAAAATGGGTTCTATGCCGACGCCCCGTATCTGTTTGTCCGCCCGGAGTTGTTCGATTCTCTGTACTGTGGACTGATCTACCTGTTTTTTAAGATAGATAAAATCACTGGAGGAATCCTCCAGCCGTTCCCGTATATCTCCGGGGGAATAGTCCAGGACAGGGGCCAAATCCCGGCAAAAAGCGTCAATGTCCGTGATCTCAGGACGCCACGCGCTGATATTCGCCAGCCGTGTCTGGAGCGCCAGGATACGGCCGTTTCTATCGGTGATAGGTCCCCGTTCGATGAGGAGCCGGGAGGGATTCACCTGCTCCGGTTCCACAGGCGCAAGCATGAGAAAGGCGTATCTAACCAGAACAACGAAGACCATAAAGCAAAACAAGGCGGCAAAAACGATGAACCGCTTTTTTCCCAGAGGAACATCCCGGACATTCCTCTCCTCCATAGCTGCGTCATTGTTGTAGCCTGTCATTTAATTCCCATCACTTTTCCCACAACGCTGTCCGCCGGTACGGGGCCATAAGAACGGGAATCGTAGGATTCAAGGCTGTTATCGCCCAGGGCAAAAAAATCTTCTTTTCCCACTACCGTGCCGCACCGCTTTACCGCAATCTGCCCCTGGGGGGTTAAGAATATCACCACATCCCCCGCCTTGGGCAGGGACCAGCGAAACAGGTATTTACCAGTACCGGGGAACCGGATGCCGTAGGCAAGGCGGTTTACCACCAGCACGGTTCCGGGATGGATCGCCGGAACCATAGATCGCCCATCGGCAATCACAAAATCAAACAAAAAAACCTTCATTAATAACGCGGCAAGAAAGGCAGACAGCACGATTCTACTGGCATTTACCGGGGCATCTGTTTTCATATCTAGGCAAGAGTATAATGATTACCGGGATTTATGTCGATAAACCAGTATTATGATCGAATCAATCGGCGCGCAGCATGTATGGCGCAGGCGGCGTCCGTCTTCTACCGTCAATGCCTATAAACCGCTGGATAAGATAAAGCAGAAGCCGGCCCGCAAAAAGCGGGCTTACCGCCGGAAAAAGTATGTTCCCCTGTTCAAAGGGTTTGCCGGCTTCAGGGTAAAGAAACTTCGTTCATGGTTTTCCTCATGGGCCGGTTCTCTGCGCATCTTGTCCAAACTGGTTTTGAAGAGAAACCCCTTGCCCGCCTCTTCCGCCCCGGAAGAAGGCCAGGCCGCGCCCGTCAGTCCACCGGTATTTCGCTCCAGGCTCCTCTTTGCCCCCACGTTCCTGCGTCTCATGTACCCGGCTTTTATCACCGCGGCAATAGGTGTTTTCGCATTGCTCCTCTCCTGTTTCCTTGTCCAGCTTAGGGAGAGGAGCAGTGCCTTTATCACCCCCTGGGAAGACTCCCGGTTCCAGGCGAACATGGCCTCCTACGCGGGGCTTTCCCCCCAGGTCCCTGGGGAAGGCGAGGCGCCGTCGGCCAGCGTAGATATTCCCCTGGACCTGATGGAGACTTTTTCGTGGCTGAACTACACGGTGAAGAAGGGAGATTCGGTGTCGAAGCTGGCGGCGAATTACGGCATCTCCATGGATGCCATCATCGCTTCCAACGGGATTACCAATGTCAAACGCCTCTACGAGGGTCAGGTGATCAAGGTTCCCAACATGGACGGAATTCCTTATACTGTTAAAAAAGGGGACAGCCTTCTTAAGATTTCGACCGCCATGAATATCCCCTTGGCCGCCATCCTGGACGCCAACGATATTCAAAGCGAGACTATTACTCCGGGAACCTTACTCTTCATACCCGGCGCAAAGATGCGGACCGAAGACCTTAAACTTGCCCTGGGCGAACTTTTCATCTACCCAATACGGGGACGGCTGACCTCTCCTTTTGGGTGGCGGAATGATCCCATCAGCGGGGTTAGGCGCTACCATGCCGCCCTTGACCTGGCGGCTCCCATTGGAACACCGATCAAAGCGGCCATGGACGGCAGAGTTTCTACCGTAGGTTTCAACGGGACCTATGGCAACTTTATCATTATAAGCCACAGCGGTGGTTTTCAGACTATGTATGCCCATCTGAGCGTTACTTCGGTAAAGCAAGGTTCCGCAGTTACCCAGGGAATCAAGATCGGTGAAGTGGGCAATACCGGTTACAGTACCGGCCCCCACCTTCATTTTGCGGTTTTTAAAAACGGCAGGGCGATTGACCCCCGTGAGTTATTGTCCCGTTAGAACCTAATGAACGAGAGGGCGGGGCTGTTTCAAAACGGAGCCGGGGTTACCGGTTCGGGCATATTGATTTTCATTTTATTATGATGATACACTGGGGACAATGTAATCGTGTCCGCTGGGGAGGGATTATGCGTAAGTTAGTTTTTATTTTGATTGCTTTTATAGCGGCGGTCACATTCATACGGGCGTTTGACAACCGGGACAATACCGCCGCAGTTTTATCCCAGGATCTGTCCGAAGGAACTATAAATCTTGATTTAGAACATTGAAGGTTCTTGGAAATAATTGTATCATTGACAGTATGAGTTATACTGACAAATTTGGTGAAAAGGCGGCTGTTCTTGAGGAGCAGTCATCGTTTAGTAAAGTATTAGATGGCGCCTGTGAGCGTTTGTGGGATAAGAAAGTTGAGTTGTCCATTCGGCGTATCAAACAATTAGATGAATACCTTATCCGGATGGAGCAGGAATTAACGGCTCTCATTCCAGGTAAGGATCATGAAGCATAAGCGGTACGTCTTATCCTGCCTTCTCCTTGCACTGGTAATGCCGGTCTGCGGGGTTTGGGGAAAGGTGGTTTTCAGCAGCCTCAACCTGTCCGGCGATAACCGTATGTTGTTCCGGGCCGATTCCGATGCGGCCGGTTCCATCCGGCATGGCGCCCTGTTCGTTACCCGGCTGACGGACCTCTCCCTTCAGCAGATGACCGCCTTTCCCGAAAAGATGGAGCTTGTTGAAAACGGCAGGACCCTCCAGGTACGGAATGCTTTTGGAGCGTTGAGGATTCCCGTTTCTGGAGGCCTCCCCCGGACCATACCCGGTTTCCCCGCTTTTGCCGACGGCGCTCCGGTATTGGGTGGCCGGATCGAGGATATTGTTGTTTCCGGCGATGGCCGGTGGATCCTCTATGTGGAGCCTGTTACCGCGGCATACGGCAACCTCCTTCTCATCAATACGGAAACGGGAAACCGGATACATATCTCGGCCAATGTGGAGCGTCCGGATGCCTATTTTCCTGCCTGCTGGAGCCCCGATTCCCGGGTCTTCGTGTACACACGGGGAAACCGGCTCTACTATTACAGTGTCAACGCCAACGCGGCTTTTTCCGTAGATGAGCGCTACCGCGTTATTGGGGAAGGAACCATCAATTCCGTTCACTGGACGGAGGGCGGGGACTTTTTCTATCTGAGGGGTTCTACGGTGTACCGGGTCCGGGGATCCGAACTCTTTGCCCGGACGGTATACGCGGACTTTCTGGAAATAGGCCTGCCGGCAGGTAAGATTCCCTATGAATTCGACTACAACTTCGACTCTTTCTGGATTGCCCCGGACTTGCGGGCCATACTCCTCTCCAAAGGCGGACAGAATATCTTTTATTTCCCCTTAGGTACTGATGATTACGGTACGGCCGGCGCTTCGTCGTTTCCCTATATCATGCTCCCCCGGTCCGGCCATAAACTTTCGGTTCTGTGGTCCCCCCAGGGACAGATCACGGTGCTCGTCTCGGTTTACGGAGCGGAAGGGGATGCCGTTACCGCCTACCGGCTGAGCCCTCAGGCAGGGGGAGGCGGCCTAGTCTTCCGTACTCTGGAACCCCCGATAGGCTCAGGCGCGGCCCTGTCTCCCGATGGGACCCGGGCCGTGTTTTGGGGGGAGCGGGGCATCACCCTTTACGATTACACTTCCTGGCGGGCGCTGTATACCCTCAGTACCCGTCCCGCCTACGCTTGCCTCTGGGCGGGAAATCAAGACCTGGTCATCGGCGATGGTTCCCGTATCGATCGGATACGCCTTAACTCCTCATCTTCGTCGGCGTCTTCCCTGCGGCGGGATCTGATCTGCATCTCTTCCGCCGACACTTTTGGTTTTGAGCAAAGAGGCGAGCGTATCCTTGCCCGATCCGATGGAATCTGGTATGCTACCGATGGCTTGGCGCCCTGGACCGAGGCGTCCAGTCCGGGGATGCGTCCTGTTTCCGTAACATCCGGCCGTTACCGGGTCTACCTGGAGCGTCAGTCTTCCGGTCCTTACGACAACATCCCCATGATACGGAACATCGCTTCCTTTGGGACAGCCCCGTTGCTTCCGGGCGGCGGTTTTCCCCCGTCTTACCCCGATGACGGGCCCATCCGCGAGGACGAACCTTCCCTTCCGGGGGATCCTTTCACCCATGCCCGACGGCAGGGCGCACGGGAAGTAGCGATCTGCTTTGACCTCTACGATGACATAACGGGGCTTCCGGGCGTACTGGAGACCCTCCGCCGCTTCGACATTACGGCGACGTTCTTTCTTAACGGCGAATTCATACGCCGCCATCCCGCTGCGGTTCGGGACATCGTGGCGGCAGGTCATGAAGCGGCCTCCATGTTTTTCGCCCTTATCGACTTATCCGACGCCCGTTACCGCATTCAGAGCGACTTTATCGCCCGGGGCCTTGCCCGTAACGAGGATGAATTTTTTAACGCCACGGAAAACGAACTCGGTCTTATCTGGCACGCTCCCTACTACACGGCTTCAACGGAAATCGTCGAAGCCGCTTCCCAGGCAGGCTACATGACGGTGGGCCGGGATGTGGACCCCATGGACTGGGTCAGCCGCGAAGATGCGCGGCGCGGCGGGGTGATCCAATACTCCGCATCGGACATGGTAGACCGTATCATGGAACAGAAGCGCCCCGGCTCCATCATCCCCATCCGGTTGGGCCTCCTTGCCGGGGGCCGTTCCGACTACCTCTACACCCGCATAGGCGTCCTGCTGGATGCCCTGATACGGGACGGCTACTCCATAACCCCCGTGTCTACCCTGCTTGAACGCGCACGGTAACAAAAGAAACCCGCCCGCTTAGAGCCTGTTGCGCTTCGCGCATAAAATAGTTAAACGCAATTTTTTTGACCCAACATAGTCGTCGCAGGTGCCCTCCATGGTACCTGGAAATTTATCATTTTCCGAACAAAAGTTGAAAAAATCACTTGACTCTGACGTAACGTAAGGGTCGATATTGATAGTATCAAACAAAAACTTCAAATTTTTTGAAGTTACTCAAAAAAGAGGGAAAAATGGAAAACACAACTTGGAAAA
>JAIRLK010000177.1 GCA_031259515.1 Treponema sp.
AAACGGAAGATGAATCTGGCCTTTAATTTTCTGAATCAGGTGATTTCTTTTTCCACGGAAATTATATCCTTTAGAGATGGACATATTACCGCAACGGTTCCGGAATTTCTCTATAAGAATCTGGACCGTTCCTATTCACGGGTACCGGACCCTCCGGATGTTAAGTTACGCCTCCTCTTTGCGGGTGAACACTATTCCCTTACCTACCCTAAAATACAGAAATTTGAGTGGGAATTGAGTTTCGACCAGATAGCGGAGAACATGAACCCTAAGAACCTGGGCGGCCTTGTTGTTCAGATAGGGGAATGGATCAGTGAGTATGCCGACGGCCACCGGATTACCATCTTTAAAGATGTAAAGCCCGCCTCTATTGAAGAACAGCTTATCGCCGAAACCGGGAAAGCCCTCTACCTGCCGTCTACCCAGGGGAAATTTCCCAAGACCGATCACTCCCCCAAAAAGCGGCTTATCACGGAAGATATATTCCGCCGCTATATGAAAAGCGCCGGCACAGATCCCAAGCTGCTTGATGATGCGGTAAGCCGGTTTATCCAGGCTAAATTCGACGCCGGTTTTCTTTCAGACGCCTGGGTACCCATACAGTTTCAGGAATACGTGGTAGGGTACATCCACCTTTGGATCACCGATGAGGAGAAAAAGCTTTTCGACTATGATGTCATCGAAGCCGTTTTCCAATTCGCCGGTATTTTTGCTTTTTCCCTCAAGGAAAACGGGTACTTTGAAGCGGGACGCAGGAAAAATGAGCCTTTTGAAGGCAAGATCATTGACATCGGTGTTTCCGGGGTACTCTTTGCCTATCCTCATTCGGCCATATCTTCATCCCTGGTACCGGACCGGGAGCTTGAGGTAAGGATTATAACCCCCAAGCGTTCTATAGCTACCAAGGCCCGTATCGTAAGGCGGTACAGAGACAACAATCAAGGTTACTTTGGTTGCCGTTTCCTGGACATGGCACCGGAAGATACCCGCTTCCTCTTTGAATTCATCTATGGCCGTCCCTTTACCGACATAGACGCTACATTCCTGGCGGGGCAAGTTTAAGAGCCTGCTGCATGAGTGGATTTTTTGTTCAGGCGCCTTTGGCGCCCTTCATGCAAAAATTCCGATTAATGGGGATCCTTTGGATCCTGCGAGGTATAAATATATTTACACTATAACCACAGAAAAAATCCATAACAATGCTTCCTTCGCGGCGGCTCCCTAAAGACGCTTGAGTTCCCGGGGGTAATGATGGAGAACTTCGGGGCCCTGTTCACCGATGGCGACAAGGTTCTCTATTCTGACGCCCAGCTTGCCGGGTAGATAGATTCCTGGTTCAATGGAAAACACCATCCCCGGCTTTACCGGCGTCGTTTCTCCAAGGGCGGCTGGGGGGCCTTCGTGGGCTTCCATGCCTATGCCGTGGCCGGTCCGGTGGGTAAAATACTTGCCGTAACCGTATCCTTCAATGACGGACCGGGCGGCGGCGTCCACATCCCCCAGGAGGTTTCCTGGACGGGCTTTGGCCTCGGCCGCACAGTGGGCTTCCAGCACGATCTTATAGACGGTTTCAAATTCCTGGTCCGGTTCCCCAACAAAAAAGGTTCGGGAACAGTCGGTAAAGTAGCCTTCAAAGGAACCCCAGAAGTCGATAAGGAGACCTTTACCCTGTTGGATAACGGCATCCCCGGTAACATGGTGGGGTACGGCGGCGTTGGCCCCTACCGCAACGATGGAAGCGGAGGTCTCAAAGGCGGCGGAGCGCATTTGGGCGGCAAGTTCCCCGGCAAAATCCCTTTCGGTTTTTCCAACCCAATACTCCTTCCGGGAAATGAGGGCCTCCAAAACATGGTCCGCAAGGGCGGATGCCCGGCGTATCAGGTCCAATTCAGCGCTATCCTTGTACTGCCTTTGGGGCGCCGTAAGGGGCGATCCCAGAACAAATTCCGTTTTCGGGAGGGTCCGGCTCAGGGGGACAGAAAAAAGCGACGGAAGCGACGGCTCAAGCGCCGTCTTGCCGTCCGCAAAACCCCGCCTTTCAAGTTCGGCCTTGAGGATTGCCAGCGGATCCTGCCCATCGGACCAAAAAACATAGTCCGAAACCGGCATGATTTCCGCCTGGGCCCGGTACAGGGCGTTGGCCAAGACAAAGGGGTCCCCCTGAACGGGCAGGACCAGCAAAAAAAGCCGCTCGTCCCCGGGAAGGGAATATCCGGACAGGTAACGCAAGTTGGGGGAAGGGCTCACCAGGAAAAGATCTACTCCCTGTTCTTCCATGAGTTCCCGGGTCTTTTGAAGCCGGTTACGACAGAGTTCTTTGCTCATCTAGCTGTTCCTCCTGCCAAGGTTATCGTTTCCCATCAGATCAGCCGCCGGGAGGGAAATAGCCTATACTGTCCCGCCCGGAGCGTTCCAGCAAGTAGACTTCCGCTTCCACCGGGAGGTAGGCCCTGCCATACCCGGCGGATAACCGGGACCGGTAATTCAAAATATAGGAGCCGGAAGACGCATGGGTTAATTGCTCCAGCGCGGGGCCTATGCCCTCCGGACGGTACAGGGAAAGGACGCTGCCGCCGGTCCGGTCGCAGAGGTAGCGTATGTCCGCGTCCGCCGGATTCCCCCCCACAAGAACCGCCAGGAAGACGACGCCGTTATTCGCCATATACGCCGCAAGTTCCGAAAGGCTGTACTGCTCAAAGGCAAGTTCCCCCAGCCGCCCGGAGGTAACAAAGACCACCGCCCGTTTCTTTGCCCCGCCAAGGAGGTCGGTGGCCGCAAGGCGAAGCCCAAGGTCGAAGCGCCAGCGGGCAGTGTAGGCCGAGGCGCTCCCTCTACCCGCCTGAGCCAGGGTAGTTGCGGTAACGCCGCCTGAAGCCCCATCCCCCAGGCGCTCCCGGAAGGGCTGCTCCCCTGCGGAAACAAGGGAACGGATACGACCGCTCGAAGCGTTGATATCCCGGACCGCCGCGGCAAGGTCGTCCTGCAAGCGGGAAGAATCGGGGGACCGCTCCACCAAAACGGCAATATCCGTGTCGGCGGAACGGTAACCCGCGTAGAGGAAATTCTGCTCTGCCACCGCCTGCCCGTTCTCACTGATGAGGAAATTCCGCGCGTCAAGGCCGACTATGGGCCGGCGGTTCCTGTCCTGCACCTGGAGTTCCACCGTTACCAGGGGAAAATTATCGGCCGCAACCCGTTCTATCTGGACAAAAAGCCCGGAGGCTATGTCGTCTATGGGGGTCATTAGCAACACTTCGTCGGCGTTGAAACTGGCGGCCAGAATGTTGCCGTTGCGATCCGCTTCCGCCCCGATGATCCTCACCGATGCGTTCCCGGCAAGGCCGATTTCCGAAACAATGGCCGAGTCTATGTCAATAAGCAGGAGCCGGTTGGTGTCCGCCGCCAGGAGCCGTCCGTCGGGAAAGAATCTGAGGCCCTCCGGTCCCCGTAGCCCCTCGGATGCCAGGAGCCCCAGGTACCGGCCGTTCCGGTCAAAGGCGTAAATCTGCCGGGCCGCGCTGTCGGCTACAAAGACGCGCCCCCTGCCGGCGGCAATACCGGTTGGAGAAAGCAGTCCCCGGAACCCCTCTTCCCGCTGTCCAAAGGACACGATGAAGGTCCCGGCGGGATCAAATTTGGAAATACGCCGGTTCCCATATTCCACCACATAGAGGTACCCTTCTTCATCAATGGTGATATTTTGAGGACCCACGAGTTTGCCCGGCTCTATGCCTTTGGAACCTATGTAATACTGCCAGTCCCCTTCCTCGTTCAGGACGCTTATCCTGCCGGCCCGGTACTCGGAAATATAGAGTTTGCCGTCCTGCCCCCGGGCTATGTCATAGGGCCGGTCAAAGCCGTTGAGCGGCCCCCGGCGGCGGCGGCGTATGAGGCCGTTCACATCAATTTGAAGAATCTCGTTGGTTCCGTAGGCCACCACCCAAGCGGAACCGTCTTCCAGGGCAAGAACGGCGCTGGGCTGCCTGAAAGCCACCGTATTGTCATACCGGCCCGGATAACGCCCGGCCTCCACATACCGAATATCGTCGTCAATATGGGGAAAAAGGCCGCGGCGGTTCCGTACCGTTTCTATGCGATTGGCCAAAAGCAGCGTCTCCGGCGTTCCCTCTCCGTATATCCCGGCGGCCGCCTGCCATTGCCTTAACGCGGTGTCCTCCAGACCGGACCGGTAATAGGAACGGCCCAGCCAGTCCAGGTAGAGGGGATCCCCGGGCTGGTAGGACAAAGCCCGTTCAAAAGAGAGGATGGCTTCGTTATATGCATAGCGGTTGTATGCCTGTACGCCTACCCAAAATTCTTCCCGGGAATGTAGGGCATTCTGGTCGGTCCCGCCTCCCCCCAAAGACTGCTGGGCTTCCAGGAAGGCCGGAAACAAAAGGAGGGACGCCGCCAAGACCATGAACCTGATGACCTTCATGACTTCATATCCTCCACGATGATCCGCAGGTGCTTCCGTATGTCTTCCTGTCCGGGGGCCAGGTCCAGAGCCCGGCGGAGCCACATCCTGGCTTCCGGGGCGTTACCGTTTTTGTAGTAGGCCCAGCCGAGGGAATCCAGGTAGGCCGCGTTCTGAGGCTGCCTGTCCACCGCTTTCCGGCAGAACCTGAGCCCCCGCATGACATCCTGGTCCGTATCTACCAGAATATAGCCTATTCCGTTCAGGGCGGTGGTATTATTCTCATCAATTTCCAGGGCTTTTTCGTATAATTCCAAGGCATGGACGGATTTTTTCTGCATCCAGGCCGCGTAGGCCAGGGTGGTATACAGTTGGGCCGACGTAAACCCGTTCTTTATAAGCTGTCCAAGCTCAAATTCGGCCAGCCGGGAGCGGCTGGTAATCGCGTAAATGTAGGCCAGGGTCATACGGCACTGGTATACCCTAAGGGGGTCCACTCCTGCGGTAATGACCTGTTCCAGATAGAGGAGGCCGTCGTCATAACGGCCCAGCTTGGTATAACAAAGACCTAAGTAGTAGGCCAATTCCGTACTTTCTTCGGGAGTAATCCTCTCGGCTTTTACCTGCATGAATTCCCTGAGGGCTAAGTCCCAGCGTTTAAGACCGAAAAGCCGCTTCCCCTCCGCAAGGCTTCCGCTGGAAGCATTGGTTGCCATCATTGCCTGCCGCCTTATTGTACGCCGGAAACGTCCCTATTGACCCTGCCCGGACGGGGCCCCACTCCGGCATAGTCAGGAACCCCGGCGCAGCGATCCCGGCGTACCACGGGGTGAAGAAACACCGGGCTTATGGACACGTAATTCTGTAACACCGCGTCCCAGTCGGAACCGGGCTCCGGTTCGGTGTGGAAATTCCCCGCCTGAATCATGCAGGATAGATGGCCGTCCTTGTCCGTCTCTACGGTAAGGGAATCATTGTACCGTCTGATAGAAGGGAAGGTGATGCGGCTTCCCAAGGGGCCTTCGGCGGTATTGGGGATATTAACGTTGATAAAAACATCCCGCGCCCAAAGGGATTCCAATTCGGGAAGGGCGGCAACGGCGTAATCTATCGCCCGCTTCCAGTGAAAAGCCCCCGGGCCGCCGCTAAGGGAAAGGGCTATTCCCGGAATTCCGGCAAGCGCCGACTGCCGGGCCGCCGCGGCGGTCCCCGAATAGATAAGGTCCGTCCCTATGTTCGGTCCGGCGTTAATCCCCGATAGTATCAGGTCCGGCTTTACGGAAAGCCCGCCCAACATAGCCACACAGACGCAATCCGTCGGCGTTCCGGAACAGGCCCAGGTATCCGCGGCCCGCCGTACCAGCCGGACAGGTTGGCGGATCATGCTCAAGGCGTTGGAAATCCCGGAACAGTTACGATCAGGGGCAAGAACATACACCCTATGGGATGTCCCTGAGCGCAGGGCATCAGCGAAATCGAGAAAGGCTTCAGCGTCTATCCCGTCATCATTGGTCAGCAATAGGTTCATAAATCCTCAATATAAGTAATGTGCAATACACGTAATGCGCAAATAAGATAATGTTCAACAGTATCCATAATACGATAGAATTCATTCCCTGTCTCCCCAATAGACCCGCTGTCAAAACCCCCGCTCATTCGGTCCGGGGAGGAAGAATCCGGGCTCCCCCCGCAGGCTTCATCTCGTATGTCAGGGGATGGAAGCCGAAAATCCGCTCGTAATCGTCCAGACGACGCCGGTATTCCGTTATCGCCGTATCGTCGAGAATGGTATACGTACAGCCGCCGAACCCCTGACCGGTCATACGGGAGCCCAAAACCCCCTCGATCTCCTGAGCCCGCTTTACAAGCCAGTCAATTTCCGGACAGGAAACTTCGTACAAGTCCCTGAGGCTTTCATGGGAATGGAAGAAAATTTTAGAAAGGGAGGGAAAATCGGCCTTTTTAAGGGCGTCTTCCGCATCGATAACTCTCCTAAGCTCCTGGACTATGTGCATACACCGCCGCCGGATCTCTTCGGGCAGGTCCCCCATGTATTCCACCAGGTCGGCGGCGGCAAAGTTCCGGAAATTGATCCCCTGCTTCCGCTGGGAAAGGAGATCCAGCCCTTTTTTGATGTCCTGCCTCCGCTGTTTCAGTTCATCCTCCACCCCCATCTTGGGGACCCGTGAATCCATGACGAGGAATTTATACTTGGAAAGGGGGGATTTTATCTTTTTGACCTCCATAGAGGCCTCATCAACCATAAGGAAATTATCCTTTCGGGCCGAAAGGGCGATGAGGTAGTCCACCGAGCTCGTATCTTTTCCAAAAAAGACCGTTTGGGACGCGATAAGGCGGTTAAGAAGCTCCTTATCGCTGATATTGACTTTGAAAAACCCTTTAAGAGCTACCGCGGCGGCTACTTCTATGGCGGAAGATGAAGCCAAGCCCACCTGTTGCGGAATATTACCGGCCAGGGTAAAATTCAGCCCTTTAACTGGATATCCCAATTCGGCGAACAGGTGTATAGCCACTTTGATATAATTTGCCCAACGGTCTTCCCGTTTGTACTTCAAATTGACCAGGGTAGTCCGTTTACGTTCTCCCATATCGGCGGCAAAAAAACGAAGGGAATTATCCTTCCTGAGACTGACCGCAACCCTGATATACCGGTCTACCGCGGAAGATAGGAATAATCCGGCCTTTGGTTCACCATGCTCACCCAGATAATGGATACGGCCGGGCGCTTCGGCAATGACAACAGGTTCGGCTCGGTCTTCGTCTAACTCGTATTCAGTACGATGGATGGGACCGATGTCCAACATATTTTAAAACCTCGCTGAAAAATATTTATATTGCTAAGAAAATTTCTATACATTGCAAAGAAAGTTCCTATTTCTTATATACTATCTGAAAATTTCAATTTATTCAATCAAAAAATCAAAATCTTCTGAGCCGGCCTCAAAACCTGATTAGTTTCGACCGGCTCGCGGTTTTTGGGGCTTACACCCTTCGCAGGCCCAAAGGAACCCACGTTATACATAAAACCAAAAAGCCGGCCTAATGTAACGGAAATTTCCAAAAGAATTCGACCGCCCTCGCCAGGAAACGATGCCTGCCCCCCTCTGCGTAACGAGCCGTACCCCTTTTGGGGTTTAATACCCCGCCCCTTGAGGCGCTTCTTACTGGGGGTGCGGGGGATTTGTTCCCCCGCATACACAAATCTTTCAAGGAGAAATCTTCGATACCGCAGGGCGCAGGGCTTGCCCTGCGGTTGTTCATGTGCGCCCGGCATGGGGAGTAACTTGGCGGTGAAAGTCCGTTACACGCTTGGTAGTAGGAAGTGTTAGCTGAACGGCAAGGGTGTCCATCGTGAGGTGGAATCTGAAGGAAGCCG
>JAIRLK010000371.1 GCA_031259515.1 Treponema sp.
AGCCTCTGTTTCCTCCTCTCCGACACCGTCCTGGCCTACTACCTTTTCAGGCGCTTCCCTAAATACGGCAACGCACTGGTGATGCTGCCCTACATCCTGGCCCAGACCGGTATCGTCTGCGGCCTGGCCGCCATGTAAACGCAGCCGACGCGCAGTAAACTCCTGGCCGGCGCATAGTCCGGGCGCCCGGTTTGTATTTGCGGGGCTTGTGATTACTGAAGTTTTGGAACAGCCTCAATACTTTATAATAAGTCTAGAATATTACCCGAATGCTTTGTTGAATGAACTCTCTCAGGACAAATTCTTGGCTTCGCTATATTTGGCGGCGATTTCCAGCAGCTTTTCCCGGCTGTTAAGGGCCGGGTCGTCCACCACGGTTTCCAGCAGCTCTTTTAGGACGATTCCCATACCCGGGCCGGGTTTAAGGCCGGTTTCCATGAGGTCTTTGCCGGATACGGCGAGGTCTTTAAGGGACAGCGCCCGGCTTTGAGCCAGGACCGCGTCCGCCCGGCGCATGAGGGGAAGGAGCAGGGAGGGGGACGGGGCTATGCCGGCCATGCCATAGGTGTCGCAGTTCCGCAGCGCGTAGAGGTCTTCCAGGTTTTCCTCCCCCACCCGGATGATAAAGCGCCTGACCGCCGCGTCCGTCCAGACATCCTCATAGAAAAACATGTGTTCTTCAATAAGATGAACCGCCGCGTGGATTATGGCGTTGGGATACCGGTAAGACGTGAGGATGTTCTCCGCAAGCCGGGCGGATTCCCGCTCGTGGTTATAGAAAGTCCAAACGCCGTCTTTCAGTTCCCGGGTACGAGGCTTCCCCAGGTCGTGGAACAGGGCCGCCAGGGTAACGTGAAGGGGAAAACCCTGTGCGGCGGCATAGTCGCAGGCCAGAAGGGAATGATCCAGCACATCAAAGCGGTGGTATCCCTTTTGTTCAACCCCCCGGCAGGCCGCCAGGTCCGGAAGGAAGAGCCTAAGGAGGCCGGTCTTCTCCATCAGGCGAAAGGCGGCGGAGGGCCTGGGAGAACGGAGTATCTTGTCCAGTTCATCCCGGACCCGCTCAGGTGAGACCTTGGCCGTGGTTCCCAGAGTGCCGGGAATAGCCCCAAGCGCAGCCTCGTCAACGGTAAAGCCCAGTTGGGAGGCAAAGCGCAGGGCCCGCAGGGGCCGCAGCCCGTCTTCGTTGAAACGCTCTTCCGCCTTGCCCACACAACGGATGATCCCCCGCTTGATGTCTTCCGCGCCGTCAAAGGGGTCCACCAGGCGGGCGCCGGGAAGTTCCAGGGCCAGGGCGTTCATAGTAAAGTCCCGGCGGGAAAGATCCTCCTCAATAGCGGCGGCGTATTCCACCCGGTCAGGCCGCCTGCCGTCGCGGTAGTCCGACTCGGTACGGAAGGTAGTCACTTCCAGGGAAACGCCTTTGTAGAGGATCGTTACGGTTCCGTGCCGGATCCCCGTGGGGATGACTTTCTTGAACAGGGCCGTCACTTCTTCGGGCCGGGCATCGGTAGCCAGGTCCCAGTCATGGGCCTTCTTCCCCCTCAAAATGTCCCGAACCGCGCCGCCCACCAGAAACGCCTGCTTCCCGCCCCGGTTCAAAACACCTGCGACTTCTTTTACTATTGGATGAATCCCCGCATTGTCCATCAATAGTCAGTATACTATAATGAAGAATCTGAAAAAAGGCGTCATTCGCGTAGGAGGAGGCAGGGGGCAGTGCGGGGAATCGCGTTTATAGGCGGGGAAGGGCCGTCCCCTGAACGGCGCCGGAGGCTTTCTGAAGAAGCGGCGCTCATCGTTGCAGCCGACTCGGGGCTTATGGCCGCCGAAGATGCCGGCGTTACGGTACACCTCATCACCGGGGACATGGATTCACTGGACGACCTGGGCAGGCTCGAAAAGTACCCCCCAAACCGGGTCTTCCGGCATCCACGGGATAAGGACGATACGGATACGGAGCTTGCCCTGCGCCTCCTCTGGGACCGGGGGTGTACCGAGACCTGGCTCATAGGCGGCGGCGGCGGCAGGACGGATCACCTGCTGGCCCTTCGTTCCCTCTTTGAGCGGGACAGAAAACCGGACCGGTGGGTTACTTCCCGGGAAGACATCTTCTGCCTGGGGGAAGGGGCGGTGTTTTCTCCTCCTCCAGATGTGCGGGAAGCCATGCGGCCTGACGGCATATCGGTCTTTCCCCTGGAAACCGGGCCCTGGCAGGCTGAAAGCCGGGGGCTCAAGTGGCCGCTTGCCGGCCTGCCCTGGAACCGGGGGTTTTTCGGCGTCAGTAACGCGGTCCTTGAGGGGGATTTTGAGGTCAGGGCGCTCCGGGGATGTTTTTTGGTGATACTCGCGCGGGAGGATGAAGATGGCGGCGGTTGTAATTGACGGGAAGGCGGCGGCCCTGCGGGTCAGGGAAGAGGTCCGGGAGCGTGTCCTGGTTTTGCGGGAAAAGGGGGTGATCCCCTGTTTAGGGGTTATCCTGGCAGGAGAGGACCCGGCGAGCCTCTCCTACGTAACCGCCAAGGAACGGGCCCTGGAAGAGGCGGGCATGGCAAGCCGGGACATACGGCTTCCCGCAGACACGGGCGAAGCGGCGCTCCTTTCCCACATTGCCCTCCTGAACGGGGACCCAGCTGTCCACGGCATCCTGGTGCAACTGCCCCTGCCCGCCTCTATACGGGAAGACCGGGTGATCGCCGCCATCGACCCTCAAAAGGATGTGGACGGCTTTCACCCGGTTTCGGTGGGAAACCTGGTACTCGGGAAACGCGGCTTCGCGCCCTGTACCCCCCAGGGAGTGGTAACCCTGCTCCGGGAGGCGAATATCCCCCTAGCGGGCGCTCACGCGGTGGTGGTAGGCCGTTCCAACCTCGTGGGGAAGCCCCTGATGAACCTGCTCTCCCGCCGGGAATTCAACGCCACTGTAACCCTCTGCCATACAGGTACCCGGAACCTGGCGCGGTATACTCAGCAAGCGGATATCCTCATTGCCGCCGCGGGAAAGGCGGGCCTTATCACGGCGGATATGATCCGGGAGGGGGCGGCGGTCATCGACGTCGGGGTAAACCGCGTACCGGACCTAACGGCGAAAAAGGGATACCGCCTTAAAGGGGACGTGGATTTTGAGGGCGTTGCGCAGCGGGCTTCGGTTATTACCCCGGTACCCGGCGGCGTGGGGCCTATGACCATCGCCATGCTTCTGCGGAACGTGGTTCAGGCGGCGGAGGATACCGCAATTCAGCATTAACGCCGGGGCGTTACGGGGGCGGCGGCCAAGGGCGAGCTTGATGAGAGGACAACATTTCTTCCGATTGATTCGCGGGTCTTTGATGTCGTTAAAAAAGTCGATTACAGGCGGTACGGGTTCGGGGATCATTATTGCCGCCAGTCTCACCGCTATCGGCTTTTTTTTATCGCTCCTTTACCCCTTTTTTTAATGCGCTCGCCCTGGCCATCGGATGATCCGGTCATATTGGCAGACAGGACATAACCGGGGAAAATTACGCCTATATTATTTTGCTCATACTTTTTTATGGAGGAAAGGACGATGAAAAAAATTAGTTTGACTGTATTTGCTCTTATCCTGGGCCCAGCTCTGGTTTTTGCCGGGGGTAGCAAGCAGGCTGCCCGCACCACTACCGCCGAAAAGACGTGGAAGGTTGACGGCCCCTATCATATCGGTATCCTTACCGGTACGGTCTCCCAGTCGGAAGACGACCTGCGGGGCGCGGAAGAACTGATCCGGCGGTACGGAAGGGTTTCCGAAGGCGGCATGATCCAGCATGTTACGTATCCGGATAACTTTATGGATCAGCAGGAAGTGGTCATTTCCCAGACCGTCGCCCTGGCGGATGATCCCCTGATGAAGGCTATTGTCTTTAACCAGGCTATTCCCGGCGCGGCGGAGGCTTTCCGGCATGTCCGCGAGCGCCGGCCCGACATCCTGCTCCTGGCCGGTGAATCCCACGAGGACCCCTTGGTCATACAGCAAGCCGCGGATCTCGCCATCAGCGCCGACTTTATTTCCCGGGGTTATACTATCATCTGGGCGGCCAAACAGCTTGGAGCGGATACTTTTGTACATATCTCTTTTCCCCGGCACATGTCCTACGAGTCCCTGGGGCTTCGCCGGCAGATTTTTGAGGCTGCCTGTAATGACCTGGGCATCAAATTTGTCTTTGTAACCGCCCCGGACCCGACCTCCGATGTGGGGATAGCCGGAGCCCAGCAGTATATCCTGGAACAGACCCCCCAGTGGGTAAACACCTACGGCAATAACACGGTTTTCTTCTGTACCAACGACGCCCACACGGAACCCCTGCTCCGGCAGCTCCTCCAGTACGGCGGTATGTTCGTGGAAGCGGACCTTCCTTCTCCCCTTATGGGGTATCCCGGCGCTTTGGGCATAGACCTTTCCGCAGAAGCGGGCAATTTCCCCGCCATCCTCAAGAAGGTTGAAGAAGCGGTGGTCACCAAAGGCGGCGCCGGCAAGTTCGGCACCTGGGCCTTTTCTTACGGCTTTACGGTCAGCGCGGGGCTTGGCGAATTTGCCAAGCGGGTCCTGGACGGCAACGCCAAACCGGAAAGCGTAAACGACCTCTACGCCGCATTAGGCGAATTTACCCCCGGCGCAAAGTGGAACGGCGGCTTCTATGTGGATGCCAACACCGGGATCCGCGCCCGGAACCAGATTCTAGTTTACATGGACACCTACATCCTGGGCAAGGGTTTTCTCCCCACTACCGAGCAGACGGTTCCGGAGAAGTATTACAGCATCAAATTTCAGGGTGGAAATTAAGGGAGGCTGTTCCATCGAACCGGAGGTTCGCACCGTGCGCGTTTAGCGCACAATTAGTTTTGGAACCGGCTCAAGGTATAATCCTTGAGCGAAAGTTTAAAATTCCACGCCGGGACGCCGTTTAAGCGGTTTTCCGGTGTGGTTTTTTTTAATCCGGTGTAAGGGACGCGTCCGCATTCGGTGTTTCCACCGGGATACGCGGGCTTTTATACGGCGCTTCCGCTAAGGGTCATTGACAGATACGGCATAACAAGGGAAAAATAGAACCCAATGACAGTTTACTCAATATTTTATGGAGGAAGATGGAGGAAGGATGATGAAAAGATTTAGTTTGATGGTTTTTTCCCTTATTATGGGGGCGGCTCTGGTTTTTGCCGGAGGCGGCAGGCAGGCTGCCCGTACCGTTACCGCCGAAAAGACATGGAAGGTTGACGGTCCTTTTCATATTGGCATCCTGACCGAAACGGTGTCCCAGGCGGAGGATGATCTCCGAGGCGCCGAGGAGCTTATCAAACGGTACGGCAGGGTTTCCGAGGGGGGTATGATTCAGCATATTACCTATCCGGATAACTTTATGGATCAGCAGGAAGTTTTTATTTCCCAGGTGGTCTCCCTTACCGATGATCCTCTGATGAAGGCGATTATCGTCAACAACGCCATCCCCGGCACTGCCGAGGCGTTCCGGCGTGTCCGGGAACGGAGGGCCGACATACTCCTTATAGCCGCCGAAGCCCACGAGGATCCCCTGGTCATACAGCAGGCCGCGGATCTGGCGACAAACGCCGATTTTATTTCCCGGGGTTATACGATTCCCTGGGCGGCTAAACAGCTTGGGGCCAAGACTTTTGTCCATATCTCCTTTCCCCGGCATATGTCCTATGAGTCTCTGGGGCTCCGCCGGCAGATTTTCGAGGTCGCCTGTAACGATCTGGGGCTGGAATTCGTCTTTGTAACCGCCCCGGATCCGACCTCCGATGTGGGGATAGCCGGAGCCCAGCAGTATATTCTGGAACAGACTCCCCAGTGGATAAATACGTATGGTAAGGAGACGGTCTTCTTCTGTACCAACGACGCCCACACGGAACCCCTGCTCCGGCAGCTCCTCCAGTACGGCGGCATGTTCGTGGAAGCGGACCTTCCTTCTCCCCTTATGGGGTATCCCGGCGCATTGGGGTTAAACCTTGCCGCCGAAGCGGGGGATTTTCCCGCCATCCTCAAGAAGGTTGAAGAGGCGGTGATCGCCAGGGGCGGGGCCGGTAAGTTCGGAACCTGGGCTTTTTCCTACGGGTTTGCCCAAAGCGCCGGATGGGGGGAATACGCCAAGCGTATTCTCGAAGGCAGGGCCCAACTGGGCAGTCTGGATGATATGTGGGCGGCCCTGGGTGAATTTACCCCCGGCGCAAAGTGGAACGGGGCTTACTATGTGGATGCCAATACGGGGATCCGCGCCCGGAATCACCTGCTGGTGTATATGGATACGTATATTATGGGCCAGGGTTTTCTGCCTACTACCGCCCAAACGGTCCCGGAAAAATATTTTGACATCAAGTTCCAGGGCGGAAATTAAACCGTAATTCTTCATGCCAACGATCAAAACTTCGTCCGGGAGGCCGCGTAAGGGGCTTTCCGGCGCGGGGTTTTTAATTTATTTCAGTTTCTTTTCTTTTACGACAAGGAGTTTTCATGGCTGACGGTTTGCCCCTGCTCCGGCTGGAGGGTGTCTCGAAGGAATTCTACGGGACGCCGGTGCTGTCGGATGTCAAATTTTCCCTGAATAAAGGGGAAATTGTCGCGCTTGTTGGGGAGAACGGGGCGGGTAAGACTACCCTGATGCAGATCCTCTTTGGGATGCCGGTAATTGCCGATACCGGCGGCTATGGGGGCGCTATTTACCTTCGCGGCAAGCCGGTGTCCTTTAAGAGCCCTTTTGACGCCCTGGAGGAGGGAATAGGCATGGTTCACCAGGAATTTTCCCTGGTTCCGGGCTTTACGGCCTATGAAAACATCCTCCTTAACCGGGAACCGGTAAAGGGAAATCCCGCAGTGGAGGTTTTTGGGGACAGGATGGCCACCCTCAGACGGGATACGATGAAGGATAGGGCCGGCAAGGCTATCGCTAAACTGGGGGTCAGGATAGACCCGGAAACGGTGGTGTCCGAAATGCCCGTGGCCCACAAGCAGTTTACCGAAATCGCCCGGGAGATAGACCGGGAGCAGGTGGAAATCCTGGTCCTGGATGAGCCCACCGCGGTACTTACCGAAAGCGAGGCGGATATTCTTCTGGCCGCCTTGAAACGTCTTGCCGCCGAGGGGATAGGGATTATCTTCATCTCTCACCGGCTCCGGGAAGTAACCGAAATCGCCGACCGGGTGGTGGTTCTCAGGGACGGGCGTATCATCAAGGATACGCCGGTGCAAGGGGTGACGGTTCCGGACATAGCCTCCTGGATGGTGGGCCGGGAAGTGTCGAATCAGGGGCCGGCGGACCGGGAAGAAGCCGCTCTTTCCGCCGGAGACCGGGCCGAAGCCCTGCGGGTGGAACATCTTTGGGTGGATATGCCCGGCGAAACGGTCCGGGATGTTTCCTTTACGGTTGCCAAAGGGGAAATCTTTGGGATTGGGGGGCTTGCGGGCCAGGGCAAACTGGGGATTCCCAACGGCGTCATGGGGCTTTGGCCTTCCGGCGGCAGGGTCTTTTTGGACGGCGCGGAAGTTCCCCTGGGGAATCCCAAGACCGCCCTGGACGTGGGGATGGCGTCTGTATCGGAGGATCGCCGGGGAGTGGGCCTGCTCCTGGACGAAAGTCTGGACTGGAACGTTGCTTTTGGGGCTATGCAGAATCAGGGCGCGTACCTCAAGTCCTATTTCGGAGGGCTTTTTACCCTGAGGGACGACAAGGCCATGCGGGCCCTGGCGGAAGAATACATAAAAAAACTGGAAATCAAGTGCACCGGCGGCAAACAGCCCGCCAAGGAGCTTTCCGGGGGAAACCAGCAGAAAGTGTGCCTTGCCAAGGCTTTTGCCCTGAACCCGAAACTTCTCTTTGTGTCCGAGCCTACCAGGGGTATAGATGTCGGGGCGAAGAAGATCGTCCTGGATACCCTCCGCTCCTATAACAGGGAACGGGGAACCACTATCGTCATGGTTTCCAGCGAACTGGAGGAACTCCGTTCGGTCTGCGGCCGGATCGCCATCGTGGAGAACGGGCGTATAGCGGGGATACTGGCGCCCAACAGGGCGGCGGCGGAATTCGGTCTCCTGATGTCCGGAGGGAATCTATGAACGACAGTTTTAAGAAACGGGTAAGCGAATTCATTGTTGACTTCGGCTGGCCCCGGCTGATCATTTTCTTGTTTGTGGTGATGCTCTTTATCGCCGCTCCCATCGTGGGGGTACGGGTGGACAATTCTCTCAAAGACGTACTGGTCAGGTTCGGACAGAACGGGGTCATGGTCCTGGCTATGGTTCCCATGATGCAGGCCGGCGCGGGGCTTAACTTCGGCCTTCCGGTAGGCATCATTGCGGGCCTTTTGGGAGCCACCTTGTCCATGCAGTGCCATTTTACGGGCATCGGGGGCTTCCTGATGGCCGTTATTTTCAGCCTTCCCTTTTCGGTTCTTTTCGGCTGGCTCTACGGGATGCTCCTTAACAAAGTGAAGGGTGAGGAAATGACCATCGCCATGTACGTGGGTTTTTCCGCGGTTACCTTTATGGCTATCATGTGGCTTATCCTCCCGTTTACGAATCCTACTATGGTTTGGGGGTATACCGGGCAGGGGCTCAGGACGACCATCACTCTGGACGGTTACTGGTCCCGGATTCTCAATAACTTTTTGGCGGTTAGGATCGGCCCGGTTTTTGAATTTCCCACCGGGTCCATCCTATTTTTCGCATTGATGGCCTTTATCATGTGGCTTTTCATGCACAGCCGTACCGGGACGGCCCTGACTGCGGTGGGATCCAACCCCGATTTTGCCCGGGCCGGGGGCGTTTCCGTTCACCGTATGCGTATCATCAGCGTCATGGTTTCCACGGTTTACGGGGCCATAGGCATTCTGGTTTACCAGCAGAGTTTTGGCTTTATCCAGCTCTACCAGGCGCCTTTGTACATGGCTTTTCCCGCAGTAGCCGCGATACTTCTGGGGGGGCGCCTCGGTGAATAAGGCGGCCATCCTCCATGTGGTAGTGGGTACTTTCCTGTTCCAGAGTATTCTGGCCATGACCCCCTCGGTGATCAACAGCGTCCTTAAAACCGATATGTCCGAAGTCATCCGCATCCTTATTTCCAACGGGATGATCATTTACGCGCTGACCCGGAAAACGAAGGTGACCAAATGAAACAAAATCCCCACCGCCTTTTAGGGGCGGATTTTCTTGCGAATAACATGGTGGTAGTCATTTTTGTGGTTATCACGGCGGCGGCGGTTCCCCTGTCGGGATTGTCCATGACATCCATACTCCAGGAGATACTTACCCGTCTGGGGCGGAACTGTTTTCTGGTATTCAGTCTGGTCCTTCCCATCATGGCCGGTATGGGGATCAACTTCGGCATGGTCCTGGGGGCCATGGCCGGGCAGATCGGCCTTATTTTCGCGGTAGACTGGAATATCGTAGGAGTACCGGGACTTATCTTTGCTTCCCTTATCGGCGTTCCCATCGCCGCCCTTCTGGGCTGGCTTGCGGGGACCATCCTCAACCGCGCCCGGGGCCGGGAAATGGTTACGGGTTATATGCTGGGGTTCTTTATGGACGGTTTCTATCAGCTCATCGTCCTCTATCTTATGGGCTTCATCATTCCCGTTCATTCCCTGGCCATCACGTTAAGCCGGGGTTACGGCATACGGAACACCCTTAATCTGGAAACCATGCGTATGTCCCTGGACCGGCTCATCCCCCTGCGTATAGGGACCATTACCCTGCCTGTTGCCAATTACCTCATCATCGGCGTTCTCTGCCTTTTCATTATCTGGTTCAGACGTACCAAGCTGGGTCAGGATATGCGGGCTGTGGGACAGGACCAGCAGGTAGCTCACGCGGCGGGCATACCGGTGGACTATACCCGTATCATCGCCATCGTTATTTCCACGATACTCGCAAGCCTGGGGCAGATCATCTTCCTTCAGAACATGGGGAACATGGCCACCTACAACGCCCACCGCCAGACCGGTTTCTTCGCCGCCGCCGCCATTCTCGTAGGCGGGGCTTCGGTGAGCAGAGCGACCATCACCAATGTCTTCATCGGGACCGTGCTGCTCCACCTCATGTACATCGTAGTCCCCCGGGCGGGGATCAATCTTTTCGGGGACGCCATGATAGGGGAATACTTTAGGGACGCCTTTAGTTTCGCAATTATCGCCCTGGCTTTGGTGATCCATGCGTGGCGTAAGCGGGCCAACGCCGAGCAGAACCGTTCTGCCTTGCGGGGCGCCGCCGAAGCCATAGCTGAGTAAGGGAGGATAGTATGGCCGAAACAAGAACGAGCGCCGGACGCAAAGCTGGGGAAAGAAAGGCTTCCGGTCAGGACAGCGGCGGTTCCCGCCGCCGCGGCGTCATACGCGCCGCCCTCATAGCCCTCTGGATAGGCGCGGGGGTGATCCTCTTTATTTTTAGCCGGGGCCACGCGCTTCTGGTAGACAACCGCAATCTCCAGGACCAGGGTATACGGGCGCCGGATATGATCACCGTGTTTGTGGACGACCTGAACGGCCTCGAATTTTTCCGGGGCGACCGGGATCGCTTCCAGGTAGCCGGTTCCAAGCACCGGATTTCCGTTGAATTCAGCGACGGGACTCCGCCCTTTGAAGGGACTTTTACCCTGCCCATTAAGGACGATATGTATATCCTCTCCATCCCCAAGATGATTTCCGGCATAGAACCTTTCGTGGAGGTGTTCCGTTCCGCAGAGGTCAACCGGGAGGAAGCCGCAGCCGCCCGCGCCGCCGGAGGGGCTGACCAAGCGGGAGAAGCGGAGGGGCTTGATATATTTGACACTATGTTTGGGGAGTGATGCGGGGGCTCCCGCTGGTTTTTGATATTCGTACGGTTGTACTGTTAACGTGAGTTCGGTGAAAAGTTATAGAGAGGAGAGGTTCAGAAAATCGTTTACAGACGCTATGACCGCCCGTTTCCGTAACAACACGTGTCCCTCATCTCCATCAACGTGTTGCATACGTTACAGGGTGTGGCGCCGATAAAACTGACTCCCCTAGACTTCCCCCTCCTTCCTGCGAAGGACCGGATGAATCTTGATGATGAGCCTATCCGGTAGGTATAATTATAGTACAATGAAACCGAGGAGTGATGTATGAATGATATAGAACCACGGGTCCGGAGGGGGTATACGCCGACTAATGTCCTAGCCAAACAGGGGGTAACCGCGATAGGCAGCCTCATTGGGGGAGCCGGCCTTTTGATTGCCGGCGTCCTTCCGCCGGTTATTGGGATTATCCTGGGGGGCGTCGTCGCGTTGACCGGCATAGCGGCCACCCTGTCTAAACACAGCGATGACCGGAAGATCGGCATCCTTGCCACGGCAGCGGGGGGCCTTACCATCCTTTCCAAGGCCGGGATATTGAAGCCCCTAGCGGGAACCCTTTTGGCCATAGGCGCGGTCGGGCTTTTGGCCGCGGGCATTTGGAACGGCGTCAAATTCCTTAAAGGGCTAAAGAGCAGGGCGTGACGTATTTTTTTGAGACCTACGGGTGCCAGATGAATACCGCCGAGTCTGCGGCCCTGGACGTGACCCTGAAGGAGCGGGGCTGGCAAGCCGCGCAAGACGGGGAAACCGCCGATTTGGTGCTTATCAATACCTGCGCGGTCCGGGAAACTGCGGAAAAACGGGTCATGGGCCGGCTGGCCCAGTACGGCGCCGTGAAGAAGAAGCGGCCCTTTACCCTGGTTGTGGCCGGCTGTATGGCCCAGCGTCTGGGGGAGGGCCTCAAGGAAAAGGCCGGGGCGGTTGATTACGTTATGGGGACCTCTTCCCGCTCCCTTTTCCCCCTGATCTTGGAAGCGGTGGAGCGGGGCGGAAGGGCGCTTCATCTTGCCGGGGAAAAACCGGCCTTTTCGTTTTCGTCTTCCCACCTTGAGGAAGGGCAATTCCGCAGTTTTGTGCCTATCATGCATGGGTGCGACAACTTCTGTTCGTATTGCATAGTCCCGTATGTGAGGGGCAGGGAAACCTCCAGGGATCCGGCTTCCATAGCGGCGGAAATCCGGCTCCTGGCTGACCGGGGGGTCAGGGAAATCACCCTGCTGGGGCAAAACGTCAACACCTACCGTTGGGAAGGGGCTGGCAGAGCTGGCGGAGCTGGCAGAGCCGTGGACTTCCCCGGCCTTCTGGAGCTGGCCGCACGGGAAACAGCGGGAACTCCTATAGGGCGGGTACGGTTTTTATCCGCCAATCCTAAAGATTTTTCTTCCCGGACCATTGCAGTCATGGCGGAAAATCCGGTGTTCTGCCGGCACCTTCATCTGTGCGTCCAGCACGGCTCTAACACGGTGCTTGCGGCTATGAACCGCCGCTATACACGGGAATCCTACCTGGCCCTGGCGGAGGAAATCCGCAAAGCCATGCCGGACATGAGCTTTTCCACGGACATTCTGGTAGGGTTCCCCGGTGAAACCGAGACGGACCTGGAAGAGACCCTCTCGCTTATGGAGGAAGTCAAGTTTCTCTATGCCTACATGTACCATTACAACCCACGGGAAAATACCGCCGCCTACAGCCTGCCCGGACGCATTCCGGAGGCGGTGAAACGGGAACGGCTGGCACGGGTCATTGCGCTTCAAAAGAAACATACCCAGGAATTGCTGAGAGGCCGCCTGGGAATGGAGGAAAAAGTTTTAATTGAGGGAATTTCCCGGAAAAATGCCGATGAATTAATAACCCGCACTGAAAAAGATGAAATGGTGGTGGCCCCTGGTTCACCCTCTATGATAGGTTCCTTTGCTTGGGTTACCCTTTCATCCCTGCGGGGAAATACTTTCCGTACAAAGGAGCTTGCTTTATGCCCTGGCGATTGATTGGATTCATACTTGTCTTTGCGGTTCTCCTTGTTTTTATAACCTTGAACTTGGGGAATACCTGTGATATTTCCTTTGGTTTTAAGAAGATTACCGACGCGCCGGTATTTCTTACCATCTTTTGCGCCTTTGCTTTGGGCCTGCTTTGCGCCATTCCCCTGTCAATTTCCCTGGGCTTACGAAAAAAAGCCAAGCCGGACAAACTTCCCCCGCCGGCGGCGGGAAAATCCCGGAAAAAGAAGAAAGGAGCGGCGTCAGGCGAGGAAGCCGCCGGGGAAGCCCCGTATGATGAAAATTCCTATGGGATCGATTAATTCCCGGACTTCCGGGGGTTGCCGTGTTCTGGCCGCACTGATCCTTTCCTGCCTGGGCCTTCCCCTGTATGCCCAGGAAACGGGCGCTTCTCTTTTGACCGCCGAGATAGAAACGCTGCGGAAAACCCTTCAATCTCCGGAGGTTTCCGCTTCCGGAAGGCGGGAAGCCCTTACCCGTCTTGCCCGGTTTTTGACCCTTTCGGGAAACCTTGAGGAAGCCGCCGACGCCTGGTTTAAGGCGGCGGCCGCCGAGCCGGACAAGCGGGACGACATGAGTCTTCTCAAAGGCGTCCGCTGCCTTATCGCCATGGGGCAGTTTGACGCCGCCGAGGAATACGTCAAGACGGTCCTCCTTACCGGGGAGATTTGGGAGGTACAGGTAGAAGCCCGCTACCTTGGCGCTCAAATTCAGGCGTTCAAGACGGGGAACGGCGCGGTGCTTGATGCCTTCCTCAAGAATCCTGAATATGCGGACAGGCGGCCTTCCACGCTCTATACGCTCTGGCGTATTACCGGGGAAGAAGCCTACCGGGTCCGTCTGGAAACCGACTATCCCTCCAGTCCCGAAGGCCGTATCTGCCGGGATGTTCCCGCCGGGCAGGTCCAGAGGGCATCCACCGCCATGTGGATCTTCCTTTCAGGACGGGAAGGGATCGTTTTGAGTGAACCCTCCCCGGCTGCCGGAAGCCTTCAGCCTGCTGCGGGCCGCGCCCCTGGCCCGCCACCGGACGCCGCTTCGCCTGCGGTATCTTCAGGAAGCCTCATACTCCAGACCGGTCTTTTCAGCCGGGAAGAAAACACGTCCGCAATGGCGGAACAGCTCAAAAAAGCGGGGTTTACCCCCCTCATAACCCGGCGCCGGGTGAACGGGACGGAATACTGGGCCGTAGGCGTTCCCCCCGGCGAAAACATGAACGATACTATCCGCGCCCTTAAAAACGCGGGGTTTGAATCCTTTCCGGTATATTGATCTTTGGGGGCCGTTAGGCAGATTTTCCCGTTTGGACGGCAAATTCCCTCATGTTCAGACAAAAACGTCCCATCCGCTCCAGCTTTTGCCTCATCCGCTGGAAATAGCAACGATAAGAATCCAATTAAGGATGATATTTTTCCAGAAAAGGTATTGTTTTTTTATGGTTCCGCGGTATACTAAGGAATAATATGAGGAGGAATAATGACTGATTGGCTGAACACGATTAC
>JAIRLK010000388.1 GCA_031259515.1 Treponema sp.
TCATCATCCTGATAATATCGTCCTGAATTGTCTCCGCAGTAGGTACGGTACCGATAGTTTTACCGTCCCTGTATACGGTTATAGCATCGCCGATTGTAAAAACATCCTCGAATCTGTGGGAGATAAAAAGGAAAGAAACGCCTTTCTCCTTAAGCTGCCCAATCAGGCGGAAGAGTTCTTTGGTTTCCCTGTCCGTAAGCGCCGCTGTTGGTTCGTCAAGAACTATCAGTTTGGAATTACGGGAAAAGGCTTTGGCGATGAGCATCATTTGTTTTTGCGGCACGGTAAGGGTTCTGACCATTGCGCGGGGATTGATGGCAAGGTGCAGCTCCTTTAGAATTTCCGTAACCGTTTCAAGATTTTTTTTTCTGTTTATTAATGCATAATTCGTGTATTCAAAACCAAGGGTAATGTTGTCCTCTACGGTAAGAGGTTCAATTACGTTCAATTCCTGATAAATAAAACTGATACCGATTTTCAGCGCGTGTTCTGGTTTTGTAAGGAAAACTTTCTCACCGTTAAAGAGGATATCCCCTTTGTCCATGTGTTCAGCCCCGGCAAGGATCTTTATCAGCGTTGATTTGCCGGCTCCGTTCTCTCCCATAAGACAATGAATTTCTCCCTTTTTTACCGTAAGGTTTGCGTTATTCAAGGCCTGCACACCGGGGTATCTTTTGCAGATTCCTTTCATTTCAAGGACATTGCTAACCATGAATATCTTCCCAAGATTTATATAACTGCCGTACATTCACGGGATTTGCCCCGGCACCGAACTCGCATTGAGCTATCGCCCCACCCTTTGCCCAAATTGCGGAATGAACCTGTTTTACCGCAACGTCAATTTCGTCCGGTGTACCTCTGGGCAGAAGATGCTGCCGATCCATCTCGCCCCAGAATGTAATCCTGCCCCGGAATTGCTTTATGTTGTCTATACCGATGCAGAATATCTGGAGATTTACGGCGTCAAAGCCTAAATCAATAAAGTGAGGGATGATGTCAAGAGTAAATCCATCTGAATGGAAAAAAAACTTTTTCCCATATTTATGGGCGATATTTACATAATCACGGTACATTGGCTTAAAATATTTCACCCATGTTACGGGATTAATCAGCAGACTTTTTTGAGATCCCCAATCATCCATTGCAAAAAATCCATCGATAGCCGTGTTTTTACACCATAGTTCCATAAGGGCACAGTAAAATTCGTGTATCCTTTTGAGCATCTTCAGCATGGCGGGATTTTCTTGGGCCAAATCACAAAATAACATTTCAGTACCACGCAAGAACTGTATCCGCTCAAAGGGCCGGACCAAATCGCTTGAAAGCACAAACCGATCTGTGGATGCACAGAATTCGTTGACCTTCGCCGTATCAATAGTCAAAAGTTCTTCGGGGAAATGTACGCGGGAAATATCCTCCCAATCGTCGTCGTCCTTATTGATAATAGGGGCCTTTACTTCGCCGTGAAGACCCCGTTGTAAATTTTTGAATGTTACCCCCCATTCGTCGTTAGCCTCGCCTTTTTCATATACATTTCCTTTGGCAATCAACTTTCTTGCATATATCTTATAAGAATCGGGAATCTGCACAATATCAGGGGGATAATCCTGTAATATTGCCTCAATCTCTCTGCTGTAATTATGATAAGCCCAAGGAAGGGTCCATAGATCTCGAGGCGTGGCACCTGTAGTATTTTTGAATTCAAGCGTGTTTCTAACCAATTCCCTTGAAGTCATCATTCCTCCTTGTTGTTTTTGCGATATCATCCATGTATGGAACAATACCCGCCAGCTGGGGTGCGACGCCGGTTTGGCGGACAAATTTCAATACATCACCGGGATAGGTCTGAAAGGTTTCTTCATCGTGCGTATTAATGTTTCTCAACTCCGTCAATAATATTGATTTTCCCGCACCGTTCTCCCCTAATAAGGCGTGCACTTCCTTGGGGCGGAGATCGAACCGCACATCCTGAAGCGCGGGCACCCCTGAAAATGTTTTAGAGATATGCTCCGCTCTTACCAAATCAACAGCCATAATGTTTCTCTCGTAGGGCCACCAACGATACCAGACATTATAATGTAACCGGTTTCATAATATATTCCCACATCTATCCTCGCTCAACTAAGAATACACGGGTTTTTTTGTCCTGTCAATAAATATTTTCGAAAAAAATTCAAAATTTTGTCCTTTAATCGCCTTGCGTGACAAAATGCCACGATAGCGTATGCTAAAAAAGTAACCGGTTTCATTATAACCGGCAGGAGGCGGAAAATGACCTATAAAGAACGTTTCCGGAAAGCGATGTCCCATGAAGTGGTAGATCGCGCGGTGCTTGATCTCTACGGTTGCCCGCAGACACTGATTGATTATTGAGATTAAAAACTAAAAACGGGACATGATCGTGGCCTATCACTCTTGTGGTAGCATTCGTCCGATTATCGGGAACTGGCAGAAAAACGATCATTTCCGTCCATTGAATCAGCGGCCGAATAAACTGAACCTGCCGTAACGGAGCCATTTACCGGAAGCGCGTCTGCCGCCCTCGTCGAGGATCTTGAAGATAAAGGCGGCGAAGGCGGCGTCCTCCCCGGTTCCGCAGGAAAAAGCCATAGTCATGTAGGGTTTACCCACCGAAGAAGCCAGGAGTCCGCCGGCAAAAGCACTGAAGGAAGCGGACACCGATGGCCCCATCAGATCCGGGATCTCTCCCTTTTCCGTTCCCGTGCCCGCGTCGGAAAGTACCAGCGCCAGGGTGCCTCCGTTACGGGCCTTAAAAGCCGCCGACAGCTCCTTTGCCAGGAAAAACCAGCTCTTAACATGATCGTTTACCACCGTGTCAATATCGGCCGGGGCAAATTCTTCCGCCTGCCGTCTGAGGGAGGGCGGCGTGCAGACCAGAATCGCCTGATCAATGTGTTCAAGCCGGTTTTCCGCCGCCAGTACCAGGGTCCGGGCGGAAATGGGGCTGCCCGGATTCCAGGCCAGAGGGATAAGGCCGCTTCCTGCCGGCTGCGCGGCGGCCCGTTCCCGAAGCGGGGCGGCGAGTTTATTCGGAATAAAGGCGGCGGCGTATTGCTCCACCCGCTTCCCCGCTTCCGCGGCAATGGCGGCGGAAAGTGAAGATTCAATACCAGCAATTAAAATTCCCCGGGTCATGTAATCATTTTACACGGCCCGGGATACTTAAGGCAAGGTCTTATCCGGTAATCGGGTAAATTCTGTTTTTCATATTTGTCCAAACCGCCGAATTTTGATAATCCTCAATTGCGGAGGCGGGTACCCATAGTTTTTGTGGAAAGCCGCTGGAAAAATGCGATGAACCTTCAAGTTGGGGGGGAACCGATCCCAAAACCAGATTTTCGAGGGATTTATCGTTGTAAAAAGCCCGGTTTCCGATAAAGATCGCTTCCGGCAGCACAACTGTTTTCAGGGCGGTACATTCGGCAAAGACAGAAGGGCCTACTCCAGCTGTTTTTGGCAACAATACTTCTGTCAGGGCGGTACAACCGTAAAAAGCATGATGGCCGAGTGTTTGAAGTTTTGGAAAATAAATCGATTTCAACGCGGTACATTTGTAGAAAATACCCTTGCTGGAAGAATTACTATTCGTAGAATCCGCGAGGTCAGTCAGTTCCGGCGCCGAAATCATTTCAAGATTTTCAAGATCATGAAAAGCCGCGTAATCAATAGTATTTATTTTCGAAAGAACTACCGATTTCAGCGCTTCGTATCCCGCAAAACCGTTTGAGGCAATACTGGTAGTACTATCGGGCAAAATTAGGGAAACAATTTTCTTCCGGCCTGCAAGAGCAGACGCCGAAATCAAGTTTGTACCCGTACACCCGCTCAAGTCCAGGGTAACATACCGGCTCAGTACATCGTACAGAGTCTTCAAGGTTTCCCCGGTTTTTTCCTTGCTTGAAAGATCCACCCCGGCAATCTTTACCGGATACGGCGCGGCTTCGGTGTTTTCCGGCTGGCCGGCCAGATAGGTTTTCAATTCCTCGACAGACGAAAATTCCACGGCATTCGGGAAGAGATTTCCGGCGATCGTAACACGGCTGCTTCTGGTTTCAAGGCCGGGGTAAATGTGTACAATTTCTGTTGAGCCGGTGCTTGCCGTGTGTGACAGAAAATGGGATTCCATTTTGTAAGTCCCTGCAGGAAGTGAAGTTTTCTGTTCTCTTGTACCGGAAGCGGTTAAATCAAAATACCTGTACGGGATAAAATTGTGTTCATCAATCCTGAGAAACACCGTCAGTCCCGCTTCCCAGACTTTTTCCCCAGGATAATCAATATTCCAGGACAGGAAACCCTGTTCCTCAGTTTCGGCCGCCGGTCCATCAGGTACAATCAAGACATTTTCCGTCCCACCTGCGTAAACCGTCGCACGGGCCGTCCCATGGATCACGGGCGTCTGTCCGGTTCCTCCCGTCAGGAGCCCGTAAGCGTGGATTTCCCATTCCCCGGTATCCAGTGTAGCGGTAAGCTCCCCGTCCGCCTCAAGGTAGAGGCTCTCCGCCGTCTTGCCGTCTTCCCCAAAAAAATCCAGACGATAGCGCGTGATGCCGCCCAGATCCGGATAAACACCCTCCTCCGGTTTCCCCATTTTGCCAATCCGTATGACAAGATTCCCCAAAGCCTGAATATCCTCGTTTTCATCCTCCCTATTGTTGTCCTGCTCCTCGCCGGGAGTCTGCCCCTCATCTTCGCCGCCCCCGCCTTCCGGGCCGTTCTGTTCCTCAGCGGGAGTCCGCCCCTCATCTTTGCCGCCTCCGCCTTCCGGGCCATCGTCCTGCCCCTCAGCGGGAGTCTGCTCCTCATCTTTGCCGCCCCCGCCTTCCGGGCCGTCGTCCTGCCCCTCGCCGGGAGTCTGCCCTTCGTCTTCGCCGCCCCCGCCTTCCGGGCCGTCGTCCTGCTCCTCGCCGGGAGTCTGCTCCTCATCTTCACCGCCCCCACCTTCCGGGCCGTTCTGTTCTTCAGCGGGAGTCTGCCCTTCGTCTTTACCGCCTACGTCTTCCGGGCCGTCGTCCTGCTCCTCGCCGGGAGTCTGTTCCTCATCTTCACCGCCCCCGCCTTCCGGGCCGTTCTGTCCGTCACCGGAATCCTGTTCCTCATCTTCGCCATTTTCATCTTCCGAATCGTCCTCTCCGTCATCGGAATCCTGTTCCTCATCTTCATCATCCGGATCTTCTTCGGAACTTTGTTTTGCGGAACTTTGTTCCGAAGATTCCTCCGTCTTTTTCGAGGGTGATGGGTCAGAAGCCGGATCCACCGGATCCATCGGAAGAGAACAACCCGCGACGACAAGCATCAGAAGCAGGATACTTCCCCAAAGCAATGGTTTGGAGAACCGAAATTTTACATTCATAATTACCTCCTCAAGGTGATTTGAATAAGTTTTGAAATGCCGGATATTGAACCGGATCATCTCACTTATTCTTATATGGGTCGAAGAGGCCGTTTTGCTTTAATCGGAATGAAAAAAAGTAAAAAAAATGAGTGACTATTCGGTCGCGTGCGGGACACCCGATGTTGCGCGTTAACTACGTCGCAGTGATGCGCGCGAGCCGGCGAGCGCGTTTAGGGGGCAAATGCGACACGGCGTGCCCCCCAATAGCTGTAATACCGGCAAAAAAAGCTGCAGGGGGTTGAGCGCGTTTCCGGACCGAAGGTCCGAGGCATCCATGCCGCACGGTGAGAGGCCCGGTAAATGCCGCAATAAACCAATTGAAAACGTCGGCAACTTCGTTGCCGCAATCGGCGGAATGAAGGGGCTTTTAGCCCGGAAGGGCTTTAGCCGAAAGGGGATGACAGCCCATATGCACTAACTTACACTTGACAAGCTATCGGCCTAATGATATACGGTAAAAAACACCGGAGGTTTGGAGTATGCCGTCGATAGCCCAGTTACTGCCGCTGCTCGGAAAGGATTACGAGCGGAAATGTATCGAACTCGGGATTATACAGCGGGCGCGTGAAATCAAAACGCCCGCCGATTTAATGAT
>JAIRLK010000014.1 GCA_031259515.1 Treponema sp.
CTGGCATGGTTACGTTGTTAATGCCGACGAGGAGAGCATCAAGGACAAGTTCGGCATTGAGACGTCGGACAAAGATGGGGTAACGGAGACCTTTGAGATGCTGCACTACTTCATTAAGATGGGCGGGCTCACCGACCGGCCCGATGTGATAAAGCTGGGGGACTCCATCGACCTTGCCAGCCTCACGGTCGATGGGGCCAACATCACCAAACTGAAGCTGATAGTGGTGGGGATAAACTCGTTCCATTTGGGAAGGGGAGGGGGGGAAGGCAAGTACGCGGTAACGGCGAACGACAAGGTGCCTCATGTGGTGCTCCAGTTTGAGGTCAGTACGGGTAGCCGCGGGATGAATACTGATGCTACCAACGTCGGCGGGTATGCGGGGAGCGAAATGCGGCAGTACCTGATCGATAAGTTTCTTCCGGGACTGGTGGCTGCGGGGGTGCCGGAAGAGTTGATGTGGGCTCCTTTGCGGTATGTATCCGACAAGGGGTCCGGTGATGGTACGGTGCAAGATCTTCTGTGGCTGCCCACGGAGTGGGAGATATTGGGAGGGAGATCTAATTCGGAAAGCAACTATGAAACGGCGGCAAACCAGGCATGGCTTGAATACTACACCACCAATACCAAGCGGCAAAAGGGGGGCACATATTGGCTGGGAAGTCCTGCTAGTGGTGATAGCAATTTTTGTGCTACCGTTAATAACGGTAGCCTCACCACCAGCTCGGCGTCTACGGTGCAGGGCGTCATCCCCGCATTCTGTATCGGGTACAAACCGGCGCCTTAGTGGATAATCTTCAACCTGCCCGCCCCGTGCAGGCGGGAAAGGAGGCGGGAGCCGCCTGCGGACGGGTTCCCGCCTTTTCTTTGCCCGGTCAACCCAAAGAGGATCCCGCCGGATGAACCCAGGGCGGTACCGTTCCTAACGCTCCGCCATCATCAGGCGGGCCATCACCGCGGCGTTGCCCAGGATATTGCCGATAAGGGCAAACTCGTTGGGCTGGTGCGCCGTATCTTCCATACGGCTCCACACCACCGATGGAATATCCCTGTTCCGGAGGGCCGCGCCCACCGTCCCGCCCCCTATGCCTATGGTTCGGGTTTCCACGCCGTAGGTCTCTTGTACCGCTTTGGAAAGGAGCGTTACCAGGGGAGTGTCCGCGGGAGTGGGTTTGGACTCCGCCTGCTGGGGAAGGGTGTAGGCAATGGTTACGCCGTATTCAGATTCCACCCCGGCGGTAATACGGTCGATTTCGGCCAGAACCCTTTGATTGGAGTACCGGGGAAGTATGCGCATGTCCATACAGAACACGTCCTCTCCCGGAATGGTATTGATATTGGGGACATTCGCCTCTTTCTTGGTAGGCTGAAAGGTGGAATAACCGGGTTCAAAGAGGGGGTCCCGGTCCGAAAAGCGCTCCGAAAGGCGGCGGTGGAGCCGTACCGCCAGGTCCGCCCCGGCAAGGTGGGCGTTGGCCCCCTGATCCGGCCGGGACCCGTGGGCCTGACGCCCCGTGGTAACAAACCGCGCCCAGAGCAGGTTTTTCTCGGCGATTTCGATAGTCTCTCCCCTCGGATCCCCGCCGTCAGGAATGAGAACCATGTCGTCCGGCCTGAACAGGCTGCGGTTCTTGATGAGCCACTGGATGCCGTAGGCGCTCCCCGTCTCCTCGTCCGCCGCAAAAAGCAGCTTTACCGTGTGGGGCGGCATGATGTTCTCCCGAACCAGGGCCAAAGCCGCTATCACCGAGGAAACGATCCCTTGCTGGTTGTCCTCCACCCCCCGGCCTATGAGCCGGGCTCCCGGCCCGTCGTCCTTGCGGACCACCGTCCAGGGATCGCGTTCCCAAAGGGCCGCTTCTCCGGGAGGAACCACATCCAGATGGCTCATGATCCACAGCCGCCGGGCGTCCGACTTGCCGGGGATAGTGGCCTCCAGGTTGGGCCGCACGCCGCCTTTGGCCCGCCCGTCCGGGGCGTCATGCCGTTCCAGCCGGGTGATCCCCTGGGCGCGGAGCCAGCCCTCCAGGAATTCGCATTTGTCCAGTTCTCCCTCCCCGCCCGATTCCGGGGCTATGGCGGGCCGTTTGGTGAGTTCCGTTTCCAACTCCACCGCCAGTTTTTCGCTTGCTTCAATAAAACGCTCAATCGTGTTCATACCGTCCTTCCTTATGCATTATACAGGGATTATACGTCGAACTCCGCCCACGTAACCTTTCCCGCCCGGATCACGTCCCGCAGGCGTTTCTCCTGATCGTTCAGGGACCGCCCGGAACCGCTTTTTACTTCCAGAAAGACCACCTCGGTGATGGCCTTTTGGTTCATCCCCTTAAAGACGAGGAAGTCTACCGGCTTCCCGATGAACCGGCAGTCCCCAGGGTCAAAGGGGAAACCCGGCAAAAGGGGCGCCATCTGCTCCGAGACAAGCCCCCCCAGCACCGCACGGGACGCCTTGAGCCGGGCCTTGACGAGCGCGTTGACCTTGCGGCCTTCCCACTCGGCGGCCTCCCGTTTCCTTCCGGCGCGCATACCCAGCCGAAGGCCGAGGATGAGGGACGCGAGGCAGAAAAACAGGAAGACGCACAGGAGGATGAGGAAGGGGAGAGTGAAGGCTGCGGACGGAGATTCCATAGGGATACAGTGGCATGAAAACGCGGCGATGGAAAGAGCCGGCGAAGACTGCGATGCAGGGTAGTGATGGATAACCGGCGCCCTTGATGAGGGATCGACATCAGCCTTTTTGCGTTACCCCTGGGGCGGAAAGAAAAAAATGAGTATCATCCCTTAATCGTAAACCTCACCGGATACCGGTATCGTACCGCCACGGGAACCCCATTGGCCTCCGCGGGCTTTCCCGTGAGCCCCCGGAAGGCGTTGACCGCGGCCTCCCCAAAGCCCCGTCCGGGCGGGTTTTCCCGCAGGATAGTGATTTGCTTGACCACTCCCCGGCGGTCGACGAAAAGCTCCAGGTAGACCGTACCCTCAATGCCGGAACGCAGGGCAATAGCGGGATAGGCCAGGGATGCGATGATTTCCCGTTCCGAAAAAACCGGAGGGACAGAGATTTTGTGCATGGGAAGGTAGTCTTCCGCTGCCGGTTCCTCCGCCCGGACCGGGGGAGCTTGGGAGACGATCAGGGTTCCGGGATCGGCCAGGACCTGATCGTCCGGCGCTTCCTCTGTTTCTATCATGGTTTCCGCGATAGTTTCCACGGCGTTTTCCGGCGCGGGCTGCGGCGGCGGGGGAGGGGGAGGGGGCGGTGGAAGCGGAATCTCCTCCTCAAAATCGGTCAGCTTCATCACCGATACCGGCTGCTCAGGCGTCATGATTACCGCGTCAACGGTGATGGCAAAGAAGAGTACCAGCAGCAGGTGAGCCGCGGCAACCGCAAGGAACAGGGCGATCCGGGCAAGGTTGGTTTTACGCATCTTTTACGACAAAGCTGACGACGCGGTACTGGAGGAGCTGAAGAATTTCCAGAACCTTGTGGACATGTGAAAACGCCGTGTCCCGGTCGGCTATAAGGTGGAGGCGGGTGTCCGGGGCGTTCCGGTAGAGATCGCCCACCGTGTCTTCTATCGTTTGGAGGGTGCAGGGAAGGCCGTCCAGGTAGATCGCGCCGGAACGATCTATCCATATCTCGATATTTTTTTCGGCGCTGGTTTTTTTTGCCCTTTCCGCTTCGGGGTATTCGATCTTGACTTCCCGGCGGTAATTGATCAGGGCTACCAGCATGATGAAGATGAGAAGCAGAAACGCTACATCGGACATGGAATTGAGCGGCACGATACATCTTTTCCGTTCCCGGCGCAGCTTCATGGTTTTCCCCCTATCTTTACGGCGTCCCCAAAGGAACGTCCTTCATGGTGAAAGAGAACGAGTCAATGGACAACTCTTGCGCCAGCGCTACAAAGGATACTACCTGCTGCCAGGGGGTATCGGGAGAAATGGTGAGGAGTACCGCTATATTGGGGTTGGCCGCCGCCGCGGAACGGATGGTTCCCTCAGCTTCGGCGGCGGACCTGACTTCCCCCTGGTAAAGAATCTGTCCAGAATCATCAAGCTGAAAACGCAGAAGATCGTCTTTCTGAATCAGGCGGGTAGAATCTTTGGCGGGCAGATTCATCAGGAAGCCTTTGTTGATGTTGAACCCGGCAATGACGATAAAATAGATGATCAGGAGAAAAGCGATGTCGCTTGATGCGCCCGATTCGTCAAAACCCCTTCGTTTTTTTCGTACCAGATTCACGGCAGCCTTCGCCTTATACGCTGATGTTGACCGCACGGGGGCCCGCTTGGGCCGTTTCCCCGGCGCAGGCCACGGCAAGGCAGGTGATCAGGTCCGAACAGGTTTTCTCCGTATCCGCGGCGAATTTGTCAACGATGTGGCTGAACAGGGAATGGGCGATCATGGCAATGATGGCGATGATAAGCCCGAACACGGTGGTGATGAGCGCCTCGTAAATGCCGTTAGCAACGATTTGGGCGTTCACTTCCGTGGCTTCGGCAATGGACTTGAAGGCCCCTATCATGCCCGAGACGGTCCCCAGAAAGCCCGTCAGCGGGGAGAGGGAACCCAGCGCGGTAAGAAAGTTGAAGCCGTTCTCCAGGGAGTTGATGCAGCTTATGGCTTCCGCTTCCGTCGCCCGTTCCATGCGCTGTTCCGTAAGCCCTGAGCGGTTCACCAGGGTAAGGAGGATACGCGCCCCCATCCGCCGTTTGGTAAGCCCCGCAAGATACTCCCGCGCGCCTGAAAGGTCATCGGCCGTGATAAAACCCTCGACCCGTTCCTTCAGGTCGTCGAGCCTCAGATTGTGGTAAAGCAGATAGACGACCCGTTCCAGGGCTATGGCTATAACCGCCACCGAAAAGAAAAGAAGGGGCCACATGAACACCCCGCCCATCCTGAACAGTTCCAGTAACGAAAAACGTGTAGTTCCCTCCATAGACACCTCAGACGCCTCACTTTATTTTTACCAGCCTGATTTCATGCATCAGGGCTTCCATTATATGATCCCATTCATATTCAAGATAGACCCAGGCGGCGGCTTCTTCCCAATCCCGGAACAGGGTCCCGGAATCCCGCGCCGGCCTCAGTTCTTCCGGGAACAGCGTTTCCGTGTAGGCGGCGTTCCACCGGATGCCTTCCCCCCGGACCCAAACCGCCCCTTCCGCGGTCCATTCGGGGGGCCGCAATTTGGCCCGTACCATTTCCGGAAACAGGACAGGCTGCCAGTGTTTTTCAAATTCTTCCTGGCTTGCGAAGGGTCCCCCATCCTGATCTGGCCGGGCCTTCATCCATTCGGTCAGGGCCTGTATCCGTTCCTGCCGGTTCCGCAGGGCCGACGCCGCCTGGTCCCCGGAGATGCGGGCCGCGTCCCTCCGTATCTTCCCCGCGGTGATGTCCAGGAGTTCCGCTTCCCCGTCAAGGCGCAGAACCGCTTCCTCCCCGGCCCGGAAGACCCCGGTCCCGGAAAGTTCCCGGGAGAACTCGTTCCACCCCGACAGGTTGGGGCAGAGGAACTCAAGAACTGTCAGGGAAAAGTTCCCCTCCGCGTCCGGAGCGGATCCCAAAAGGCGCAGGGTGGGCAGGGCCGCTATCCTTATGGCGATACGGTCCTCCCCGTCTTTGCGGGACACTGTTTCTACCCGTATCCCCGCTCCCGATCCCGATCCCGGCGCGGGCGTCGCCTCCCGCCGCTGTTTCTTTCCCCCGGTCCGGTAGACCGCGGTTTTCTTCTCCGTAAACGCCGAGCCGTCGATGACTTCCCCGGCTTTTTGTATCACCGTGGAACAGCCGGCGGTACTTACCAAGAAAACCAGGAGGGCAAAGAACGGCATAGATTTCATCTTAATAACTCCATTTGAAGCCCAGGGATACCATAGGAATGGGCAGCCCGTAAGACGCGGAATTGGCCCCCGTATCTACCCTGCCGGTGTATTCATTGAACGTGGTACCCCCGCCCTGGGCGGCGAAGATCGGGGCTAAAAGATTTTCCGCTCCCAAGTAGATTTCGGAGAGAACCCTGCCCTTATGGTCGAAGCGGAAGAAGGAGAACTTCACGTCCAACGGCACGGACCAGGCGCTCCGCTCGTTTTCATCGTACCAGGAATCCCGGCGGTACTTCTGGATGATGACGGGCTTGCCGTTTTCGTCAAGGACAGGCTGGTTGTTTTCGTCAACCTCCTGGACAGGGTAGGAATAGATTTCATCCCCCGTCTTTGACGCCGGGCGCCCGCTGGCAAGGCCGAGCCGGACCGCGATGTTAAACCGCCTGATGGGTTTGATAGCGAGGACCAGATTGAAGTTGTGGAACCGGTGAAACGAGGGGTAATACCACCGGTCTTCCTCGCTCTGGGGGTTCCGGTATTTTGCCCAGTTGAACGAATAGGAAATCCAGCCGTCCCAATACCGGGATTCTAATTTTTGCAGTTGGAGATCGAAGCCCCACACATTTCCTATCCCGTCAAAGGCAAAGGCGGGAACAATCGTATTGCTTGACGTCATGTCCACGGTAAGGTACGCCCGGTCAAAAACACGCTTGTAGTAGCCCTCAAGACTAAAACTGTAGCCCCGCTCAAAATCAATCTTGGTTCCAATCAGGGATGTCCAGGAACGGTTCATCTTTAGACCGTAATCCTCTATGCCGCTGCTTTTTTCAATGAAACTGACGGTCTCGTTCATGGAGGAGAAAAGCCCCGTCCCCGCCGTGAAGGTGAGGGAATCGACGGCGCCCCGGTTTTTCAGGACGCCGAAGTCCAGATTGAGCCGGGGGTTCAGGGCCGGCCTGGTTTGGACGCTGAAATCCCTCCCCAAAAAGTACAGGTGATCCACCCTGATGCCCAGTTCCGCTCCGAACTTCCGGTCAGGCGACGCGTACTCCACAAGCCCGTAGCCAGAGGTGGTAAATCCCTGGTTGCGCACATCCCCCGTATATCCTATAGGCCGGATAAGCGCCGCGTTAGGAATATCTTTGATGGGGAATAGATGCTCCGGCAGGAGGTCTATCGTTGCCTGTGGCAGCTCCGCTATGGGCGTTTCCAAAATGGTGTCGATGTCTTCCCGCTGGTTCCACAGGGAGTAGAGTTCCTGGGCTCCCGCGGCCGCGAGAAACCCGCGCCCCAAATCCCAGTCCAGGTCCGCCCGCCCTTGGAAATTGGCAATGGTCATGTTGGTATCCAGTTCGCCGTTTGCGTTTGGGGCTGTATAGGATTGATCGGATTTCAATCCAGTCAACGTATCTTCGTACTTGTCCAAAAATTCCTGGTTATATCGAATGGTAACCCGGTTGTCTACGAACCCGTCGGCGCTGGTCTGAATAAAGCCGCCCCCGGCGGTAGCCTTGAGTACCATAGACGGAAGAGGGTTAAACGTCAAACCCGTGATGAGGAACCCCTGGTAGTTGCCGAACTCGAAGTCCATATTTACCTTCCCCTGGATGTCCTCGTCGTCGTACACATTGCGGTACGCCGCGCCCACGCCGTCGCTGCCGAAAAAGGCGTTGGCCTTCATTTCCAGGTTGCCGGTAAAACGGTAATTCGCCGAGATCGCGGCGCTCCTGATGAAGGGTGCGGTGGATACGGAGTTGACCAAATCCAGGGTTTCGTTGTCCGGCATGGCCCGGCTTAGACCCTTGGCCGCCCAGACCAGGGTGTCCCAGTAGGTTACTTTCCCCATAAAAAGGATTCCCCCTTTGCCGGCTAAGGGAAAGGAAAGGTTGAGGCTTGCGGCGCTTGAGCCTATGGCCGCCTCAAGTTCCGTTTCGGTAGGGGAGGGGGTTTTGGAGCTTATTTCCAGGAGGCCGGAAATAGTATGCCCGTAGCGGCTGGAAAAGACCCCGTGGGACAGCCGGGCGCTGGACACCATCTTGGGGTCAAAGATGGAGAACCCGCCCCCCCAGTGGTAGGGCCGCTCCAGGTAAAACCCGTCCAGTACCGCCATAAGGTCCCCGGGATCGCCCCCCCTGATGGACGGCAGGGCGTTGAACATCCCCGAATACCCCACCCCCGGCAGGAGCTTGACCGACGTCATCACGTCCTCAATGATCCCGATTTCCGCGGTCCGCGCCAGTTCCCGGTCCGAGATGGCCACGCTGCGTCCGCTCTTTGTCTCGCTGGTCCCCGGACGCTCCGCCTCCAGCACCAGTTCCCGGCTTTCCATCACGCCGCCCAGTCTGAGGGCGGCCGTGATTCGCTGGATGCCGTCTCCCCCCGCTTCCGCCGCCGGGATGGTCAGCCGCCGGCTTTCGTAACCGGGGTAGACGATGCGGATGACCGCCGGCCCGTCATCCGGCAGCGTGAAGAGGGCTTTCCCCGCTTCATCGCAGACATACTCCTCCCCGTTTCTGAGGAGGATGGCCGCCCCTTCCAGGGGCATCTCCAGCTCCGCGTCTTCCACCGTAACTTCCACATCCCGGGCAAAGAGGGGACCGGAACCAAAAACAAGAAGACTGAGGAGGAGGAAAAATATCCCCCGCGGCGGTTTCATAGGTTTTTCGTACCGGGATCGTTTTCCGTCCGCTCCGCCTTCTCTTTGGCAGTGAGCCTGCGGTTGTAAACGAAAATCCCCAGAGCCGCGAATATGATGACATTCATAAGGAACCCTTCGATTTCTTCACCGAGAGAGAAACCGGTAACATGCCGTACCACGCTATAACCGATGATGATGAGTCCCAGCGCGCTAAGAATACGGAGCAGCCAAACACGGGATAGTTTCATGTCCTTACTATACCTGTTTTCGATGTTCAGGGTCTATGCGCAGGGACCTCCGGGGGGTCCGGGGACAAGTCCCCCCGGCGGGGCCTTGCGGGGCAGCGCCCCGCAGCCATCTTTCCGATCACAATTTCAGGAAAAAACAATAGTCCGAACCGGCGAATTCCTATAGAGTAAGGGCAGGAAGGATACGACAGCAGTTATGGAGACAACACGGAGAAGCGCGGACAGACAAAAAATAAAAGCCCTGGCCTTTGATTTGGACGGAACCCTTTTGGCGCCCGGCGCCGTCCTGACCGGGCGTACCCGGAAGACGCTGCGGGCCTGTATGGACCGGGGTATGCTAATCATCATCGCCACCGGACGGTCCGCCGCTTCCGCGGACCGGTACCGGCGGGAAATAGGCTTCGCCGGGCCTATGGTATGCTTTAACGGCGCTCAGGTTGTGGTCATGCCGGAACGGGAAATTCTGGGGCTTCGCCATCTGGACCCTCATGCAGTGGAGTTCTGCGTGGACCTGTCCCGGCGCATGGACGTGTATTACCAGGCGTACTTTACCCGGAGCCGGGAATCCGGAGGGGAACTCCTTATGGGGGAAAAGGACTGTCCCGAAGCCGCCGGCTACCGGAACCATACGGGGATTCAGCCGGTGTTCGGGGACCTCAAGGCGGTTCTGAGGGCGGCGAGGTTTGAAGGCTGTATAATCGAAGGCTGTATAAAAAGCATGTTCCTGGCCGAGCCTGCGGTCCTGGACCGGATACGCCCCCGCCTTGAGGAGCGGTTCGGCGATACGGTCTACATAACCAAGAGTTCCCCGACTTTTCTGGAGGTTCTTTCCGCCGGGGTTAGCAAGGGGGCTGGTCTTCAGCTTGTCATGGACCACTACGGTTTTTCCCCGGAAGAGGTCATCGCCTTTGGGGACGAGGAGAACGACCTGCCTATGTTCACCGTTGCTGGTTTTGCCGCCGCCCCGGCCAACGCCCGGGATGCGGTGCGCGCTGTGGCGGACTTCGTTACCGGCGCAAACACCGAGGACGGAGCGGCGGTTTTCCTTGCCGATTTCTTAGGGCTATAGGCGAGGCGTCAGGCTCTCTGGCCCGCTTTTTTTGAGGCAATGCGCCCTCTGGACAAAAATTCCGCGATAGGCCATAATCTTGTATGGAAGATCGTAACATATTCCAAAATATATCGCCCCTCGATCACCGGTATTCGGTTTCCGAAAAAGATGTTTTTGATTCCCTTTTGCCCTGGCTCTCCGAGGAGGCTTCAATTGCGGCCTGCGTCAGGGCGGAAATAGCCCTGGTTATCGCCCATCTGGAAATCCGGGGGGCGCTTACGCCGGAATTCCGGGAGGGCCTGGAAAAGGCCGGCGCTTCGGTGAAAGCGGCGGAGGTCTACGCCGAAGAGGAAAAGACCCGGCATACTATCCGGGCCCTGGTGAATGTCCTCAAGGCCAGGGTCCCCCCGGAGACGGCGCCCCTAGTACACCTGGGGGCAACCAGCGTGGACATCCTGGATACCGGCCTGTCCTGGCGCATCCGCGGGGCGGTTCGGGATGCGATCCTGCCCCGGTTGAAAAAGCTGGAACTCCTGCTCTGCGCCTTTGTTGAAAAAGAGGCGGAGACCCCCCAGGTGGGCCGTACTCACGGCCAACATGCGGTGCCGGTTACCCTGGGCTTTGCCCTGGCGGAATATGCGTCCCGTCTTGGAAAGTCCATTCAGGAAATTGAGCGTCTTGCGGGGCGGTTAAAGGGGAAACTTGCCGGCGCTGTGGGGGCCTATAACGCCCTGTGCATGATAGTCCGGGACCCCGAAGACCTGGAGCGGCGTTACCTTGCGGAACTCGGCCTTGAGCCTTCGGAACATTCCACCCAGCTTGTGGAGCCCGAGTACCTCCTCAGACTGCTTCTGGAGATCAACCTCGCCTTCGGCATCATCGCCAATTTGGCCGATGACCTCAGAAACCTCCAGCGTACGGAAATCGGGGAACTCCGGGAAAGCTTTGCCGCGGACCAGGTGGGGTCTTCTACCATGCCCCAAAAACGGAACCCCTGGAACTCGGAACACGTCAAGAGCCTCTGGAAAGCCTTTATGCCCAGGGTTATCACGTTTTACATGGACCAGATCAGCGAACACCAGCGGGACCTTACCAACTCGGCGAGCCAGCGGTTTATCGCCGACTATCTCACCGGGTTCTGCCTCGCGGTGAGCCGCATGACTTCCGTCGTAGAAGGGCTGCGCGCGGACCGGGAACGGCTCCTGGCGAACCTCCGCGGCGCGGGGAGCGGCGTGACTCCCGGCAGAATCTTGATTCCCGGTGGAATCTTGGCGGAGCCTGCCTACATCCTGCTTGCGGAGACCGGGGTCTCCGATGCCCACGAGGTGATACGGCGTATCACCCTAAAAGCGGAAAAAGAAGGGCTGACGTTTGCCGAAGCCCTGTCCGGCGAGAAAGAGGTTTTTGACCGCATCGCCGGGAAGATGGCGGAACTTGGAATCGCGCCGTCCAAAGCGGAAGCCCTGTCCTTTTTCGGCCATCCCGAACAGTACTGCGGCTTTTCGGCGAAGAAGGCAAGAACCATCGCGGCAAAATATAAAAAATTAATGGAAAATTAAGGGGAGGAAATATGTTTACCGAAGCCTATTCCTATGATGACGTACTGCTCTTGCCGGGGTATTCCGATGTTCTGCCCAAAGACTGTGATGTCAAAACAACGCTATGCGCGGATGTGCGGCTTAACGCGCCGGTTATTTCCGCAGCTATGGATACCGTAACCGAGGAAAAGCTGGCCATTGCCATAGCTCTGGAAGGAGGGTCCGGGGTGATACACCGGAACTTGAGCCCCGAAGAGCAGGCCGCTCAGGTGGCGAATGTGAAGCGCTACCTCAACTGGGTTATTGATTCCCCGGTAACGGTGGGAGAAGATGCCAGAGTTCGGGATGTGAAGATAATGATGAACCGGTTCCGTGTTTCTGGTATGCCGGTTCTGAATGGGGACGGCCGGCTGGTGGGCATCATCACGAACCGGGACCTCCGGTTTTGCAGGGACGATAGTCTTGCTGTTGTCGACGTGATGACAAAAGATCCGGTGGTGGTGGAAGGAGACCCTTCGGTTTCAGGCGCCAGGGAAAAATTCGACAAACACCGGATAGAAAAACTACCGGTGGTGGATTCTCAGGGACGCCTTACCGGGCTTATTACCGTCAAGGATATGGAAAAACATGACCGCTATCCCCAGGCCGCCACCGATAAGGCGGGCCGGCTCATCGTAGGAGCGGCGGTCTCTCCCCAGGATTACCATAAACGGCTTCCGCTCCTCAAAAACGCCAAAGTTGATTACCTGGTCCTGGATACCGCCCACGGAGATTCCAGAAACGTGATGGAAGCGGTACGGAGCATCAAAGAAAAATTCGGCATACCGGTCATAGGGGGGAATACAGCCTCCCGGGAAGGAACCCGCAGGCTTATTGAAGCCGGGGCCGACGCGGTAAAAGTAGGGGTAGGTCCCGGTTCCATCTGTACCACACGGGTAGTCGCGGGCATAGGGGTACCCCAGTTTACCGCGGTCTGGGAATGCGCCGAAGAAGCCGCCAAGTCCGGCATCCCCGTTATCGCTGACGGGGGCATCAAATTTTCCGGGGACATCACCAAGGCCATAGGCGCCGGCGCCGATGTGGTGATGATAGGGAACCTCTTTGCGGGTCTTAAGGAAGCGCCGGGCCACGAGATCATTTTCGACGGCCGCATCTACAAAGAGTACCGGGGCATGGGGAGCCTGGGCGCCATCAACGACGGCGGCGGAGACCGCTACCAGATCGCCAAGGACGAGGCGCCGGTCCCCGAGGGTATAGAAGGCCGGGTTCCCTACAAAGGCGAGATGCGGAACTATCTGCATCAGCTGATCTCCGGCCTTAGAAAAGGCATGGGGTACTGCGGCTGCAAAAACATTGGGGAACTCAAAAAGTACCGGAAATTTGTCAGGATTACTGCCGCGGGCCTCCGGGAAAGCCACACCCATGATGTAACCATTACTCAGGAAGCGCCGAATTATTCACCTTCCTAACCGGAGCCGGTATATCAGCCAATATGAACAGTTCTTTGGGTTCCTCTTTTCACCGCCCAGGCAGCGTTCCAGTTTCTCAATTCCTATTGATAAGAAAAAAAGGATAGAAAAACTACAGAGTAGTATTACTGTTTTGCAGGCCGCCTCCGTGTGGCGGTTTTTTTGCGGGACCTTGAGCCGGGCCGGCCTTGAAATCTCCCCTTAGGATACATACAATAGCTCCAGCGAGGTACATCACAGGCCATGAACGAAACAATAGGGACCCTGACCGCTGCGGATTCCTCAATTTTATACGATATTTACCGGTGGGGTATCGCCCTTATCAAGGGAATTCAGACGATAGAAAACCCCGCCCTTACGGTGATGATGAAGGTCCTTACCGCTTTGGGAACCGAGCTGTTTTATATCCCGGTCATCCTCTTCATCTTCTGGTGCGTCGATGAAAAGCTGGGGGTGCGCCTTGCGGTCCTGATCCTGCTTTCCGCCTGGATAAACGTATTTTTCAAGGGCCTCCTCAGACAGCCTCGTCCGTATAACCTGGACCCTTCGGTGATGCGGGCCTTCGAGCCCAGTTACGGCATTCCTTCGGGGCATACCCAACAATCCCTGGTCTTTTGGGGCGCTTCCATCCGGCAGGTCCTGAACCGCCGGCCCGGGTTCCCTATTCCGGTCCTGATCGTCCCCTGCTTCTTCATGGCGGCCATTCCCTTTACCCGGCTTTACCTGGGGGTCCACTTCCCAACGGATATTCTCGCGGGCTGGGTTTTGGGGGGAATCATCCTGGCGGCCTTCTTTGCCCTTGAGGACCGCATCGCCGTCCTCCTGGCCGCCGGGGGCAAACGGAGCCGGCTTATCGCCGCCGCCGCCCTTGCCTTTCTGATGAACGCTTCCGGGACGGACCGGAGCTTGGGCGGCATGTTCCTGGGTCTTTGCGGCGGCTACAGCCTGATGCGCGCAAACTTTCCCTTTGCTGCCGGGGGGACGGCGCGGGGCGGGCAGGTTTTCATCCTGGCCGGACGGTATGTCCTGGGGCTTGCCGGATCCGCCGTCATGTATCTGGGGCTCCGCCGCCTCCTTCCGGGAGAAGCCTCCTTCCTTGCGGAGATTCCCGTCTGGGGGGCCGCGTCGCCCTATTACGAACTGGGCCGTTTCCTGCGCTACGGACTCCTGGGTCTGTGGGCCTCCGCCGGAGCGCCCTGGCTCTTCCTCCGCCTGGGCTTGGCCGGCGCCCCCGCCGGTTCAGAAGGCTAACGGGCTGGTTCATGGCGGCATCCCCCTCCTACGGCGACGCGTCCCCTATTGCCGCCATTGCCACCCCCCTCGGCGAAAGCGCCCTGGCGGTGATACGGACCTCCGGCCCCGACACGGTTAACCGTCTTGCGGGGATTTTTTCCCGGCCCGGCGCGCTCCGTAACGCGCCGGGCAATACGGTGGTTCACGGCTGGATACTCGAAGCACAAACGGGCGCGGAAACAAAACCGGGGCATCCGCCCTCCCGAATCGACGAAGTGGTGATAGCGGTATACCGCGCTCCCCGCAGCTATACGGGGGAAGAGAGCGCGGACATCTCCTGTCACGGCGGCATAGCCCCGGTTCTGGCCGTGATGCGGGCCCTCCACGCGGCGGGGTTCCGGGACAGCCTGCCGGGAGAATTCACCTTTCGCGCGTTCATGAACGGCAAACTGGACCTTACCCGGGCGGAATCGGTGATGGAACTGGTCTCCGCCAAGACCGAAACAAGCCGGGAACACGCGGTCCGCCGTCTTTCGGGGGCTTTGGAGGCCGAGATACAGGCGGTCAAAACCCTGCTGGTTCAAGCCCTGGCCGGGATCGAACTTCTGCTGGATTATTCCGAAGACGAAGCGGATCCCGCCGGAAGGTCCGCCGATCTTCCCTTGCTAGAAGAAGCCCTGGCCCGGCTCCGCGTCCTGGCCGCGTCGTACCGCCGGGAGCGGCTCTACCAGGGCGGCGCTCTCGTGGTTATCGCCGGGCGGCCTAACGCGGGCAAGTCCAGCCTGTTCAACCTGCTTCTCCGCGAAGAGCGGGCCATCGTTACCAATGTTCCCGGCACCACCCGTGATTGGATCGAAGCCGGGATCGCCATTGAAGGCATCCCTATACGCCTTGCCGATACTGCCGGGCTTCACGACTCCGAAGACCCGGTGGAACGCATAGGCATGGCGCGGAGCCGGGAACTTCTTGCCGGCGCGGACCTGGCGCTGTACCTAATCGACGGCGGCGCGGGCTTTACCGAAGAAGACCGGGCTTTTTTTCAGGACTACGCCTGTTCCGGGAACGGCCGAACCGAAGGCCCGGTTCCGCTTATCCCCGTCTGGAACAAGGCTGATCTCGCGGACTTGCCGGCGGCCCTGCGGGCGGCCTTGCCGGACTGGGGAAGGAATCCCCTGGGAATCAGCGCCAAAACCGGCGAAGGCATACCGGCCCTTACCTCGGCCATAGCCGCCGGGCTGGAAGCGGCCTTTGGCGGCTCAGGCGGCGCTGAGGTAACAAGCGGCGCGGCGGGGATCGCCACAGAGCGGCAGAAGGAACTCATAAACGCCGCCGTCATCTCCCTTGAGGAAGCCCTGGCCCTGGAAGCCCGGGATCTGCCCCTGGACCTGGCCGCCCCGCTGGTACGGGAAGCGGTGAACGCCCTGGGGGAGATCACCGGGGAAGTGTCCACTGCGGAAATCCTTGAAACCATGTTCAGCCGTTTTTGTGTGGGGAAGTAGCCGATGGATTACGACTGCGTTGTGATAGGCGGCGGCCATGCCGGAATCGAAGCGTCTCTGGCTGTCGCGCGTCTGGGCTTTTCGGTCTTGCTCATCACCCAAAATCCCGACCGCATAGGCGCGCTTTCCTGTAACCCCGCCGTAGGGGGGCTTTCCAAGGGCAATCTGGTCCGGGAAGTGGACGCCCTGGGCGGGGAAATGGGTAAGCTGATCGACAAAACCATGATTCAGTACCGGGTACTCAACCGTTCCCGTGGCCCGGCGGTTCAAGCGCCCCGGGCTCAGGCGGACAAGACGGCGTACCAGGCCGAAGCCCGCCGGGCGGTGGAAAACCAGCAAGGGCTTACTGTCTTCATGGACACGGTAACCGGCCTTATAGTATCCGGGGATGAGGGCGTCCCGGGCATGGCGGGCGGAAACCGGACCCTTGGGGTACTCACCCAACGCCGCCGCCGCATACGCGCTTCCACGGTGATCCTGGCGGCGGGTACGTTCATGGAGGGGAAGATCTTCATCGGCGAGTACGACGCCCCCCAGGGACGGCTTGGGGAGGGCGCCGCCCTGGGTCTGGGGGAGAACCTGAGAAAACGGGGCTTCCCCCTGGGCCGCCTCAAGACCGGGACCCCCGCCCGGCTTGCGGGGGACTCGGTGGACTACTCCCGGATGGAAAAACAGGAGGGGGAAGCGCCCGCTCCCTTCTCCTTCGACATTGATCCCGGCCTGGTTTGGGAACGGCCCCGCCTTCCCTGCTGGATCACCTATACCACCCCTAAAACCCACGGGATCATCCGGTCAAACATACACCGGTCCCCCCTGTACGGCGGCAAGATCCGCGGAATAGGCCCCCGGTACTGCCCGTCTATCGAAGACAAGGTGATCCGCTTTCCTGACCGGGACCATCATCATATCTTTATAGAACCCGAAGGGCTGCTTACCAATGAAGTCTACATGAACGGCGCGTCCAGTTCCCTGCCCGAAGACGTGCAGGAAGCCTTTATCCGCTCCATCCCCGGCCTGGAAGAGGCCAAAATCGTCCGGCCCGCCTATGCGGTGGAATACGATTACCTGGATCCCCTGGACCTGTACCCCACCCTGGAATCCAAGCGGCTGGCCGGTTTCTTTGTAGCCGGCCAGACCAACGGCAGTTCCGGCTACGAAGAAGCCGCCGCCCAGGGCATCATAGCCGGGATTAACGCCGCCTTACGCATGAGGGGGGACCCGCCGCTGGTACTGGGCCGGGCCGACGCTTACATCGGCGTCTTAGTGGACGACCTTACCACCCTGGGTACGAAAGAACCCTACCGCATGTTCACCAGCAGGGCGGAACACCGGCTGGTCCTTCGCCACGACACCGCCGATACCCGCCTTACCCCCCGCAGCCGGGAAATCGGCCTGGCGGACGACCGCCGGTGGGAGCGGTTCCAGCGGAAAACTCAGGCTTTGGAAGCGATACGGGAACTCCTGCGCAGCCGGAAGGTCCCCGGCGGGACGGACGGGGAAACCGCCGCCCCGCTCCGTCCCCACGCGGGGGCTCCCCTGGAACGGGCCCTGACGGACGCCGCCATCGCCCTTTCGGACCTCTTGCCCTACGCCCCCGAACTGCCTGTATATCCCTTCCCGTGGCTTGAGCGGGCGGCCCTGGACATCAAGTATGCAGGGTATATCGAAAAGGAAAACCGCGCCGCCGCCCGGAGCGCCAAGATGGATGCCATAAAGCTGGCAAGCGATCTGGACTATGACGCCCTTCCTGGCCTTTCCGCCGAATCCAGGGAAAAACTCCGCCGCGTCAGGCCCCTTACCGTGGGCCAGGCCGCGCGCATTCCCGGCGTACGCCAGGGCGACATCGCCCTCCTCATGGCGCTGGCGAAAAAGAAGGATGCCCCCTAACGCTACGGCTCATCCCGGAGGCCAGCCCAGGGCGCGGCCTCCAAGTACATGGACGTGCAGATGATCCACGGTCTGGCCGCCGTCGGACTTGCAGTTGATCACAAACCGTCCACCCTTTTCGCCGCATCCCAGCGTTACCGCCAGCTCTTGAGCCGTATTGAGCAGTTTTCCGGCCAAGGCCGCGTCTTCCGCCGGTATTTCCATGATGTTCCTGATGTGCTTCCGGGGAAT
>JAIRLK010000030.1 GCA_031259515.1 Treponema sp.
CTGTGATAATATGTGGTTACCCCCGCCTTCGTCTGATGCAGACACCGGTCGCAATGGATCTTTTCCGACGAATGATACCACACCCCGTCAAGCGCTATCAGCACTCCGCCGTCCAGCACCCGGTACCCCTCGAGCAGTCCCGCTTCATCGGCGATTTTTAACGTGGAATTGAATACCCCGCCGAACTGTTCAGGCGGGATGAGGTCCATCTGCGTCCGTATCCAGGTGTCAGACGGCAGGGCCGAGACCTCAAATACCGTCTCCAGATTGCTCCGACCGTATTCCTCCCGCATCCTCCGCTGGTAATCCAGCATTGATGGGTGCTGAAAGAAAAACACGCCGAAGGCACATTTCAGGATGTCGGCTATCGCGTACCGCGCATTGTGTCCGGGCCGCCGGTTGTCCGGCAGCCGGCCGCATATTCTGCCAAAATTGGCAATCAATTTCTTGAATATTTCCCCACGCATGCTCCCATTTTAGCATGGATTCTTGATAGTTTGAATTGCTGGATGAAACATTTCAAATAGAGACTGCCGAACGTAGCACCGGAAACCTCTTCCTGGTTCCGTGGATCGAACATGAGGATAGGGCCAACCTGGTGACGTATGAAGATCCATACGGCCCGGTATGCTGCGGACTCCCTGTTCGTTTTGGACGCGGGGTTGTTGAACCTATAGAGAAAAAGAGAACAGACTATAGCGCGTTTAACGGCAAAGGAAGCTCAGTGGCCGGCGTTTAATGTCAGCAGTTTCCTTCGGGACATGACCAGATCCGAAAGTTCAGTATGCATGTCCTTGTCAACCTGGAGGGCTATAGGCAGGATGAAATTCTCCGTCTCGTCACAATACCGTTTGATGAACGCCTGTTCCGTATTTAATCCCAGGCCAAGGGCGATCATGTTACTGATCCTGTCGGCGCATTTGATGAGCTTGGCGTTTGTGCTGCCATGCTCCCGGATTCTCAGCAAAAATTCGCTTTTACTTTCCCCCTTTTTTCTGGTTACTTCCATCACCATGTTGTAAACGTCGGGACCCTCGGCATCCGCCCTGATAACGAGACTTCGGTCAAAGTCTTCCAAATCCTCAATGAGATCGTGGATAAGGGCCGCTTTATGCAGGATGGAATCCACATACCCGTAATCAATAAGAATGGTACGGGTTTCCATTTGGTGACGGAACTGGTTTCCGCTGGATTTCCGGCCCTTACAAATCAGCATGGTTGCCAGGGCGACATACGGGGCGGTAACCATATTCGTCAATTTTATCAGCTTATCATCGGTCATTAACACGATAGGCCTCCTTCAGCAAAAAATTCGGATTAAACGTATATTAGCATATATTGCATAATAAAGAGGAGGATTTTCCAGCATCCGCACCGGTTACGGGGTTATTACGGCGCGGAGATGACCGCTGTTCCGGATGCGGCGGCTTCCGGTTCGACGCCGCTTTCCCCCGGTTTGGGATGAATGGTAATGGTATCACCGGCAAGGTCGGCGCTAAAGGTAACGCCGGGGGAGTAGTTCCCTTCCAGGAGGAGATGGGACAGGGGGTCTTCCAGTTCCTTTTGGATGGTTCGCCGCATGGGACGGGCGCCGTATTTGGGGTCCCAGCCCTTCTTGATGAGAAGCCGCCGGGCGGCGGGGGATATTCTGATGAAGAAGCCCTGTTCGGCCAGACGTTGGGAGAGTTCTCCTATCTGTATGTCCAGGATGGCTTCCACCTGCTGTTCATTCAGGGTGTGGAATACCACGATGTCGTCTATCCGGTTGATGAACTCGGGATTGAAAAGACGACGCAGTTCCGAAAGGGCGGCGGCCTGTATCTCTTCGATAGACATGATCCCTGAGCCGGCCCCAAACCCAAGGCGGGAATCCCGGGATATTTCCCGTACGCCGGCGTTACTGGTCATGATGATCACCGTGTTCCTGAAATTCACCGTATGCCCTAGGCTGTCCTTGAGTTCCCCTTCCTCAAGCATCTGGAGGAGCAGATTGAACACATCGCGGTGGGCTTTTTCGATCTCATCAAAGAGGATCACCCGATAGGGGTTTTTGCGTATCTTCTCGGTCAGGATTCCCCCCTCCTCATAGCCTATATACCCCGGCGGCGCTCCGGTAAGGCGTGAGGCGTTATGCTTCTCCATGAAGTCCGACATGTCGATGCGGACCAAGGCTTCCTCGGACCCGAAAAGATAGGCGGCTAAGCGTTTTGCCAGCAGGGTTTTTCCCACGCCTGTAGGCCCCAGGAAGATGAAGGAACCCATGGGCCGCCGGGGGGACGAGATTCCCGCCCGGGACCGCCTGATGGAAGAGGCTATGCGGTTAACCGCGTCATCCTGGCCTATGACCGCCCGGTGAATCTCATCCTCAATCTTAAGGAGACGCCGGGACTCCTGTTCTTCCAAATGCATCAAGGGGATGCCGGTGGCCTCGGACACCACCCGGCGTATGTCTCCTTCGTTGACCTTCACCCGCCCGGTATAGGCCGCCCGTTCCCAGGCTTCCCTGACCACTTCCAGGCGGGAACGGAGACGCCGCACCCGGTCCCGAATTTCGGCGGCCCGGTCGTAATTCCGGGACGAAACCAACAGGCTCCGTTCTTTGGTTAACATCTGGATTTCCGTCTCAATATCCGCAAGTTCCGGGGGCTGAACGGAAAATTCCAGCTTCCGCATGGCTCCCGCCTCGTCGATGATGTCTATGGCCTTGTCGGGCATGAAGCGGCCCGGGATGTAGCGCTGGGCAAGCCTAACCGCAGTAACCACCGCCTCGGGCGCGTATACCACCCGGTGATGATTCTCGTAACGGCTTTGAAGTCCCTTCAGAATATCAATGGTTTCATCGACGGTCGGCTCCTCCACCATAATGGCCTGAAAACGCCGTTCCAAGGCGGCATCCCGTTCAAAGTGCTTGCGGTACTCCGCCAGGGTAGTAGCCCCTACACACTGAACTTCCCCCCGGGACAGGGCGGGTTTCAACATGTTCGAAGCGTCTATGGTTCCCTCAGCGCCGCCCGCGCCTATGACGGTATGAATCTCATCAATAAAGAGGATAACGTTCTGGACCCGGGAGATTTCCCGCATGATCTTCTTGAGCCGCTCCTCGAATTCACCCCGATACTTGGTCCCCGCCACCACCGCGCCCATGTCCAGGGACAGGATACGCCGCCCGGCTAGGGCTTCCGGCACATTCGGGCTTACCAAGAAACGGGCAAGCCCTTCCACGATGGCGGTCTTTCCTACACCAGGCTCGCCCACCAGGACGGGGTTGTTCTTGGTACGCCGGGCCAGAATACGGACCGCCCGGTCTATTTCTTTACGCCGGCCAATTAAGGGGTCCAGCTTCCCCGCCCTGGCAAGGGCGGTCAAGTCCCGGGAGAATTCATCCAGGGTTACGGTCATGCCGGAGGATTGGGAATTCTTTCCCCGGTTCTGATGGTAGAGCTTAAAGTCTCCGGTCTTATACTCCGGATGGAACATATAGGACTGGAACCCCTCAACGAACTGATGGACCTCCCCTTCCCACCTGGGGCTTTCACCGCGGGTAAAGGTGGTTTTTACCACTACCCGGAGCATGTCCGTATCCACAGACCGCTGGTCCAGGTAGGCGTGAGCCTGAGAATTCGATTCCCGCATGGCGGCCAGCAGGAGATGTTCCGTGCCTATATAATCGTTCTTCAAAGTCTGGGCTTCTTCGGCGGCGATTTCCAGCATGGTCCTGGTCCGTTTTGAAGGCGGCACATCCCCAAACACCAGGGAACCGGCCAGCCGGGGGAGCGCGTTTTCGATAACATGCAAGAATTCCACGAGATCGATACGCAGACACATCAGGGCTTTACAAGCTATTCCCGCTCCATCTTTAAGAAGGGCAATGACGATATGTTCCGGCAAAAGCTGCTCGGAATTAAACCGCCGAGCTTCTTCCTGGGCATCCAGCGTTAAAATACGCTGCGCCCGCTGTGTCAATCCCTTAAACAAAGAACACCCCCATAATACTGTTACTTATCTTAGTATA
>JAIRLK010000044.1 GCA_031259515.1 Treponema sp.
GTCTTATCCCCGAAGAAACAGTCCTCGATGAACGCCATGGCCATTCTTTGTTTGCCGGATAGTATGTCAAAATCATCTTCCGTTCCGGCGTGTCTCAAAGCATAGCGGCGATCTTCATAAGGCATGACGTAATCACAAAGCCAGGCGTATACCCGCGTTTCGCTTGTGGCGACGATAATCCCCCGCTCCGTCAAGCCAATCTCTCTTGCCGCAGTGTCGATGCGGAATGTTCCCCCGCCGCTGTTTCCGGTTGTAGTTCTTGTCATGTGTTTCCCCTTTCATTCCCGGTTATCCCTTGTTCCTCCGCCTGTTTCACGGTGCGGGTTTTCACCCATTTCCGGATTTCCGGCGCGGAAAACCGTACCGCCCTCCCAAGTTTCTGATAGGGTATGTACCGTATCAAAACCCACTTCCTGATAGTCGCTATCGAAAGCCCCAGCATTTCCGCAACCTGCCTCACGTCAAGGAATGTCTCCAGTTCCGCCATCTCAAAACCTCTTTACCTGTAACAGTTTTTCCGCATGGTTCACATACGGTATACTTCGAGGATAAAGAGTTTTTCAGTCTTTGGGTTTGGAAAAATTTAAGCCGAAAGGAACACAGATACCACTAGAGAGTACTTCTGATATTTTCTAACGCCGGTTTTGTACATTTTTGTCCACATTTTTTAGAAAAATTGCGCCGATTTTATGAACAATCTCATGGATTGTCTCCGGCTCCTCATCCTCAGCAAAGAGAATTAACTTTTTGATGTAATTGTATATCCGTCTTTCGGTTTGTTTTGTCTGCTCTTTCTTTCGATGTTTTTCCAAAATCGCTTTGATCTTGATGAAATCTTTGGAAAATTCATTCTTGAGCGGATTGGCGTTATTGCCCGCCAGCCTGCTCAGGCTCCGCCGGTCTTCCCCGAAACACTTTGCTATCGGCGCCCAAAAACCGCCGGTTACCCCTTCGGCGTCATACCCGGCCCATTTGAAGTATTCGGCAAGGCTTGTTTTGGTTTTGAGCCATTTGCAGGTTTCGGAACTGGTAATCTTTACATACCCTTCGGCGATAAGCACGCCAAGGTTTTTCTTGAATTGGGGAAAGTCAATGAAACACTCAAGCAACGCCCCTTGAGCCCTGAACTCTTTGGAAGGCTCGCCCATTGCCGTACCGCTCCTTTTACCGATGGACTTGTGAAGGATGCCGGGGACTATGCGGAAGATGAGGCTTTGCATCCTCCTCCCCGGCATTGCCCCTTATCATAATCCCCTGAATGACCTGTCTATTCAAGGGATTTAAACGCTTTTTCCCAGCCGGTATTTACCAGCGATTCATGCCTCAAAAAGCCATTTGCACCGGGGCTTTGAGGGGGCTCGGCCCATCCGGGGTATCCAGACACCTTTTTTACCGGATACCCCTTCCGGCCCCGCTTTCGGCGCTGTTTTTTATCGCCGAACCCCGCTTATAAAGCCCTTTTTTAAGAGGCCGGTGTTTCCGTCAGAAGCAGGGCTTCCTGTACGCCCCGCACCTCCGCAAAGTCCTTGGAATCAAAGTGGGTATACCATTCGGTCATACGGTCTGACTTATGCCCGGTCACGGACTGCACCTTGCTCAATGCCACATTTGCCATTTGTAAAGTGGTGTTGAAGAAATGCCGCCAACTGTGCATGGAAAGCCCCCGCCGCTTTATTTCTTCTTGGGTTAGACCGATGTTTTTCAAAGCCTTGTGGAACTTGTTGTACATCAGCTTCCGGCATACTGGGGTCTCCCCGCCGTCCAGCGAAAAGATATAGCCGTTGTTGTTTTCGGCGGCAAGCTGCCGAAGCTCGTTGATAATCATCGGGGCCAAAGGTATGTTCCGCTTTTCCTTGGTCTTGGTAGGCCGGTAGCCGTATTCATCATGCTGGGCGCAGACGTGGATATACTCGTCATAGACGTACTCTCCCCGCAGCCCCAGTATCTCGCTTGCCCTCATACCGGTACAGGCCGCCAGTTTGTTCCCCAGGTAGGAAACCCGGTCGTCTCCCCATACCGTTTTCCACTGCCGGGGGAACAACAACCGGACTTCCGCCGGGGTGATAATCTCGATGGCCTTCCGGTCGTTTTTCAGTTTCTTCACCGCCGCCGCCGGGTTTGTTTTGATGATCCCCCGGTTTACCGCCTCGTTGAGCATAAGCCAGATCGTTCCGAACACCGTGTTGGCGTAGGTGTTTTTGTAACTCTTGATTTCTTCTTCCCCTTTGTTATTGGTGATCTTCCGTTCCTTGAAACCCAGGAGCCAGTTGTTAATATCCTCGGAAGTGATCTTGTCCAGCCGGGTTTTCCCGAAGAATGGGAGGATTTGGTTCTTCACCATCTTGCGGCAGTTGTCGGCGTAAGCCTGGGTTATGTCCTTCCTGCCCTTTTGATTTTTAAGATACTCGCAGGTGTCCCAATCCCACCAGGGGGCGGCGTACTCCTCGAATGTCGGAACGTGTCGCTTGTGGGGGAATAAATTCCCTTCCCGGTAGAGCCTCATGCAGAAAGCCCTTGCCGCTGTTTTTGTTACCTGTCCGGTGGATAAGCCGGAAGAACGGTTGCCATTATCGTCATAACACTGATAATAAAAAACCACTTTCCCGGAACGCAGTCTCCGCGGGAACACCGAAAAAACATCCTTTACCCTCATACAGACCCCTTTTGCGGATATTGCAATCACAGCCGCAATGCCGCAAATTCGCAGATGTATAAATCCGCTGAACCAGCAACGCTAATTCGTTATAGGGTAAAGAAATAACACCGCTTATG
>JAIRLK010000067.1 GCA_031259515.1 Treponema sp.
AACAAAACCGGTGTAACCCCTTCCCGCTGGCAACAGGCTCCTAGGAGCCTGTTGCACTTGTAGGTTTTTACGACTTTTTCGTTGAAAAAAGTCATAAAAACCACGATTATCGGACTCCTTACGCAGTTTGCAGGGTAAAAAATCGCCTAACCGGCGATTTTTCATGATTTTTATGCGAGAAGCGCAGTAAACTGCTAAGGAACAGTTCCTAAGGATGACCCCGTGTTGGAAATAGGTTGCTCGGCCAGGCCGTTCCCATCCAAAGCCGTAACAAAATCCGAATACCGGTAGAATTTCAGTTTGAGGGAACCGGCGGTCTCCAGAAGGTATTCCAGACGCCGGGGCTTGATGCCCCATTGGGCCGTATCGGAAATGTCGTGGGTCGTGATGGGTAATACGCGGTCCCCTCCAATGAATTTAAGGGTCCTGAACATGCCGGCGATCATGGACTCGAAGGCAGCCTCTTCCTTGAACATGATATTGTCTATGGACCGGGCCACGATGTACCCCGCCCTGACCGCTTCCGCAGTATACACCCGGAACGTTGCCCCAAAACCCCGCTGTATGGCAAAAGTCCCGGCCAGGGCCTCGCGCATCCAGGGCTCCGAAAGGCCAAAGGGGTACGCGAAGGTTCTAAGGGGTATGCCCGCCTGCCTGAAAGACTCAATATCAGAGGTAGTCTCCAGGTAAAACGTTTCCTCGCTTACTTTCGGCAGATTCAAATGATGAATGGTATGGTATCCAATATCATGCCCCCGGCTTAGGGCATGGAAGCAAAAATCGGATAATTCCCCCTGGACAAAATACGTTACCCTGGCGCCGTAGGCATCAAGCATATCGAAACGCTCCTCCCATGCCTGACGGAAATCGTCGTCAAAGGCCAGGAGCAGCCCGGCCCCATCTTCCCGTAGGGGCCGGAGGAAAGAACCTTCCCGCCTTTCTCCGGTTTCCGTATCCTCCACAGAAAAACCTACCCGTAGGCTTTTCCCGCCCGGCGGATCTTCGGAATCCTCCGGACCTTCCAGATCGTAACGTACCTCGAATCCGGCGCCCCTTTCCCAAATATCCGCCTTGACGATGATCTGCCCGTCTTCATCGGCGATAAAATACTTCCCGATTCCTTGATCATCACTCATGACCCGTTCCACCACCGTGTCAATCGCCGGAGGAGCGGCGATGAAGACGGGCGCCTCTTCGTCCATCCGGGCGCCGGGTTCGTCCCGCCGAGTTATCATTCGGGACTCCACGCAGGAAAGAAAAAACAAGGAAACCAGCAAGACCGGTAAAAGATGTGAATACATGGTATGCCATGTACCGTTGTTTGCGCCGCCAGGAGCCTGTGGGAGTTTATAGAGTTTATAATGATTTTTTTCCATTGTTCCTTGATTGTTTTCAACCCCTTTATACCTTACAGGCTCTAAGAGCCGCTGGCTTTTATCGTTTATCCTTCTTTGTCTGCATCTTTCTGAAAGCCTCTTCAAAGGGGTTGTACATGGTCCCGTCGTCATCCCGGCTCCCCTTGCCGAAGCCTCCACGGCCCGCCGCGCCGCCGCCGCCCGTTTCGCCGCCGGCTTTCTTAACGGCTGCTACCCGTTTGCGCCCGCCGTCCTTGCCCCCTTCGCCCTGCCGGTCCGCCGGCGCGGAAACGCCGCTCTGCTGAGTCCTGCTGCCGGACGCGCCCAGAGTAAGCCCGCCGCCGCCGGACTTTCGGGTAAGGCTGATGCGATGCCGGTCCCGCTCCAGAGCCAGGATGCGGAACTCCAGCACGTCCCCTACCTTTACCGCTTCCAACGGGGTTTTCACAAAGTGATCGCTCATCTCGGAAATGTGGACCAGGGCGGTTTCCTTGAGCCCCACATCCACAAAGGCCCCAAAGTCCACCACGTTCTTGATCTTGCCGGTGATGCTCATCCCCTCGCTCAAGTCCTCAAAACTTAACACCCCTTTGCGCATGATGGGTTTGGGATACTCGTCACGGGGGTCCCGGTTCGGCTTTTTAAGCTCCTCGGCAATATCGTTGATAGTGGCATCCCCCACGCCGTACTTCTCTTTTAACCGCGCCGCCTCTGCGGTATTTATGCTGCCGGTGGTCGTAATGGTGGTGTGCATATCCCGGGCAATCGCGTAGTTTTCAGGATGTACCCAGGTATTATCCAGCAGATCGGCGCTTTCCGGTATCTTGAGGAACCCCGCGCACTGTTCATAACTTTTCGGCCCCATACCCGGCACCGCGGTAAGTTCCTCACGGTTCGCTATCTTGCCTTTTTCGTCCCGGTACTTTACGATCTTCCGCGCTAGGGAACTGTTGATCCCCGACACGTATTTGAGCAACGACGCGCTGGCGGTATTGATGTTGACGCCAACGTTGTTCACCACCGACGACACTACCTCGTCCAGCGTTTCCGACAGCTTCTTCTGATTCACATCATGCTGATAGAGACCCACCCCTATGGACTTGGGATCGATCTTGACGAGTTCCGCCAGCGGGTCCTGGAGCCTGCGGCCTATGGAAATCGCCCCCCGTATAGTCAGGTCCAGCTCCGGGAATTCCTCCCTGGCTATATCGCTGGCGGAGTATACCGATGCCCCGTCTTCGTCCACCACCGTATAGAGGACATCCAGGCTGTTTTCAGAAATCACCTGGGACACGATCTCCTGCACTTCCCGTGTTCCCGTTCCGTTCCCGACGGCGAGAAGCTGCACATCGTAGCGCTTAATCCCCTCAAGAAGGAGCCGCTTAGCCTCCTCGGCCCGGTGGTTGTAGATGACCACATGCCCCAGGTATTTCCCGGTATCGTCCAGAAAGGCGCATTTCGTCCCCGTTCTGATCCCCGGATCTATCCCCAATACGCGGGTCCCCTTGATGGGCTGCTGCATGAGCAGGTTCTTGAGGTTCCGGCTGAACACGGATATACCGTGTTCGTCCGCCGTATCCCCCTGGTCCCCCCGTATCTCCCGGATCACCGCCGGAGATAAGAGCCGGCGAAGGCCGTCCTCAATGGCGGTCTTGTGATAATCGTTGTGAATCTCATAGTTTCTCTGCAACAGTTTTACCGCCGTATCCCCGTCTACATCTATGGTAACGTCAAGAACCCCTTCCCGTTCCCCTCGGTTTATCGCTAATACCCGGTGGGGCTTGATCTGGGACAGGGACTCCGTGTAGTCCCAGTACATCTGGTACGTGGAAGTCTTTTTAGCTTCCTCATCCCCCAGACCCTCTTTCCCGGAGGCCTTGACGATGACGCGCCCGTCTTTGTTGTAGAACCTTTTTACCGCTGCCCGGTTCTCCGTATTCTGAGACACCCGCTCGGCGATAATATCCATAGCCCCCTGGAGGGCATCTTCAACCGATGCTACCGATAATTCGGGCCGTTCCGCGTCCCCGCGTACAAATTCCGCCGCCCGGACAAGGAGCGCCTGCTCCTCAAGTTCAGTCATCGCGTCCGCCAAAGGTTCAAGCCCCTTTTCTGCGGCGATCATGCCTCGTGTCTTTCTCTTGCGCTTGTAAGGCGCGTAAATATCTTCCACTTCGGCCAGGGTCGCCGCGTTCATGATGTTCTCGTAGAGCGGCTCCGTCAGCTTCCCCTGATCAAAAATCCCCCGTATGATCTCAATGCGCCGGGTTTCCAGGTTCTTCCCGCTGGTAAACAGATGATCAACATCTCTCACCTGCACCTCATCCAAACTACCGGTCCGCTCCTTGCGGTACCGGGCGATAAACGGTACCGTACTCCCTTCTTCAAGCAACCCAATCACCGCCGAAACCTGCCCAATAGTAATGGAAAGCTTCTCCGCGATTTTCTTCATGAGCGCTACTTCATTAACTTTAAGATTGTCAATACATTCCTGATTCAATTCCATATTGAGGATAGTATACCGTACCGCACATACTTTTTCCAGATACGAATGGCTGGGCGCTGCCCAGCCGTTGATTAATAGGACCGGCTCAGATAAACCAGCCTCCCCAGAATACAGATGTTTTCCAGGCTGCTGTAGATGGGCCGGTAAGCCGGATTTTCCGGCTGCAGCCTGACACGGGAACTCTCTTGGAAAAACCGTTTCAGCGTGACGTTGTCGTTTACCTGCACTACCACAATCTCACCGTTCCGCGCCCTATTCGTCTGCCGGATGACGGCTAGGTCCCC
>JAIRLK010000088.1 GCA_031259515.1 Treponema sp.
CAAGCATACAAGCGGTGTTACGGTGGAATTAGTGCCGGTTAGGGAGGTTGAAATGGACGAGATGTGGGGTTTTGTGGGGGATAAAGCCCATCAGTGCTGGCTGTGGTGGGCGATAGACCATAACACGGGCGAGGCATTGGCGTTTCATTTCGGGACGCGGGAATATAACAATCTGGAAGAGCTGTTGAAGCTGCTCAACCCTTTGAGATAAAAACCGTGTACTCCGATAACAATTTTGCGTACAAGTCCCGGATTACGGGAAGCGAAGTGGTTACAGGGAAGAAGGACACGCAGAAAATAGAGAGGAACCATTTGTCGTTAAGGACATGGTGTTTCCGTTTAGTAGGCAAGGGGATACGTTTTTCCAAGGATCGGCGTATGCATAAGATAGTGGTGGCACAGGGGAATAAACTTCTGGTTTTTTCACCGGGTTGTTTAGTGAACAACGTTTTTCGTCCATGACCGACTTTCCCCTGGCGGAGAAAATCATACTGGTTATGGACAATCTGAATACCCATAGTATCGCCTCCCTGTATGAAACATGTGTGCCTGATGAAGCGAAACGGTTTTACCCGCAGTTTAAATGATGTCTGGATACCAGGGGCCTGTTCATACTTACATTTTCACATTTAAAAAGGCAGCCTGCGAATTTGAACTGGCGGGAAACAGATGTTTCCAGCTTGATTAAAGTTTTCTTTTCAAAATATAGTTATCCCGCATATATAATCAGGGAGTGTATTGCTAATGATAGAAGTACATGATCTTACCAAACGTTACGGTTCGGTTGAGGCGGTAAAGGATGTTTCATTTACCGTTGGGAAAGACCAGGTCCTGGGCTTCCTGGGGCCTAACGGGGCCGGAAAGACCACCATCATGAAGATACTGACCGGCTACCATTTCCCTTCCGAGGGGACGGCGCTGATAGACGGCGTTTCGGTTCTGGACGAACCGGTGGAAGTAAAGAAGCGAATCGGGTACCTCCCGGAAAGCGTACCCCTCTACGGGGACCTTACGGTGCGGGAATACCTGAGCTTTATCGCCGAAGGGCGGCTCATTCCCGTCAATGAACGGAAGCGGGCCATAGACGCCGCCGTCTCGGCCTGCGGTCTTGAGCAGGTACGGGCCAAGCGGATAGAGAACCTGTCTAAAGGTTACAAACAGCGGGTGGGCCTTGCTCAGGCCATCATCCACGATCCGCCCATCCTTATCCTTGACGAGCCTACTACCGGGCTTGACCCTAACCAGATCATCGAAATCCGCTTTCTCATCAAGAGTTTGGGCGGACGGAAGACGGTGATCCTCTCTACCCACATCCTCCAGGAAGTCGAGGCGGTCTGTTCTCAGGTGCTCATCATCAACGAAGGCCGCATTGCCGCTCAGGGAAAACCCGAGGAGATAGCCGGGACCCTCAAGGGCGGGGATACCTGGGAGCTGGTCCTCAAGGGAAGCGGCAAGGCCGGTGTGGACGAGCGGCTTGCCCGGCTTAACCTTCCGGGACGGGAAATATCCGGCCTTGAAACCGAAGAACGGGAAGACGGGACCGTGAAGGCCGGCTTCTTCCTGCGGAACTCAGGCGTCGAGGGTGAAAACCCCGGCGAAGGGATCTTTGACTGGGCGGTTTCCGAGGGCCTCAAGATCCTCATGATGAACCGCAAAAAACTCAGTCTGGAAGATATTTTCGTTAAACTAACCGGTGAGGAACGGACCGGTAAGCGGCAATCCAATGAAACGGGAGGCGAATCATGAGCCTTGCGCCTCAAAGAGTTTTGGCCCTGACCAAAAAAGAGCTCTATTCCCAGCTCAATTCTCCGGTATTCTACGGAATAGCGGTTTTTTTCCTTTTATTTACTTCAATCTGGTTCTTTTACTTTCAGCAGTTTTTCACCCGGAACATGGCGACCCTGCGGCCCTATTTCGCGGCCTTTCCCCTGGCCTTCATCCTGGTTATCCCGGTGATCACCATGAAGAGCTGGGCCGAAGAACGGAAACTCGGCAGCGCGGAGATACTCCTTACCATGCCTTTTTCCGAATGGGACCTGACCCTGGGGAAATTCCTTTCTTCCCTGGCGATGATCGCCGTCCTCCTGGTCCTGACCTTTCCGGTACCTTTGAGCCTCTTCCCCTTGGGGGATTTTGACGGCGGGGTCATTGCCTCCGAATACCTGGGGGCCTTCCTGCTGGGATCCTCGGCGGCGGCTTTGGGGCATCTCCTTTCGGCGCTGTCCAAAAATCAGGCCGGCGCCTTCTTGGGAAGCGCGGTCGTACTGCTTTTGGTGATGCTGATGAATCAGTTTACCCTGGGCGTGAACCTGCCCCCTCTGGCAGCGGAAACCATCAACGCGGTTTCCCTGGCCTTTCACTTTGAAAGCTTCTCCAAAGGCCTTATAGATACCCGGGATTTGGCGTATTTCATCTTGACCACGGTGTTGTTTTTGTACCTCAACACCAGAGTTCTCCTGTTCAGGAAATGGAGGTAGGGGATGACGAAACGGCACGCGCTAGTTTTAACCACACTTTCCCTTGCGGCCCTGGTCCTGGCCCTGCTCAACAGCCAGCGGCTTTGGCTCCGCCTGGACCTGACGAAAAACAAGGCCTATACCATTTCGCCGGTCTCCCGGAACCTCTACAACGAGATTCCCGACCAGGTGCGGATAACCTACTATGTATCGGACCGGCTGGCATCGGTGGTTCCCATTCCTGGGGAGATTACCGATCTGCTCCGGGAGTACGCAGCCTATTCCCGGGGGCGTATACGCCTTACCGTGAAGGACCCGGTCAAGGCCAACCTGGTGGAGGAAGTGGAACGCCTGGGCATACAGGGCCAGCAGATCGACATCGTGGAGCGGGACGAAGCCAGTTTCGCCACCGTCTACACCGGTATTCTCATCGAATACCTGGACAGGACCGAAGTGCTTCCCGTGGTGTTTTCCCTGGAAACCCTGGAATACGATTTGACCAGCCGTATCCGTTCCCTGGTGCGGGGTACGGAACGGGAAGTGGGGGTCATTGTCGGGGATGCCGGGAAGGATTGGGCAAACACCTACGGATACCTCAACCAGGCCCTTATCCAGGCGGGCTTCCGGGTGCGGACCATAGGCGCGGGGGAAGAAATCGCCGATACCCTGCCGGCCCTGTTTGTCCTGGGCGGCATGGAGGATCTGGATGATTGGGCCTTGTACCGCATAGACCGGTACATTCAGGGAGGGGGGAGGGCGCTCTTTGCCCTGGAAGGGATAGTCGTGGATACCCAGACCGGCAATATCATGGTCCGGGAATTGAACGATAGGGGCCTTTTGGCTATGGCGGCGTCTTACGGCGCTCTGGTGAAACCCGCCCTGGTCCTGGATCGCACGGCCCAAACCTTGTCCTATCAGACCGGCGGCCGGGGCGGTTTCGTGGAATACCGCATGGTCCGCTACCCCCACTGGATAGGGGTTACGGCGCAAGACGGCAACGGCGAACACCCCATCAGCTCAGGCTTTGCCGGCATGGACCTGTTTTGGCCCAGCCCGGTGGAACTCAATCCGCCGGCGGGCGTTGAGGGGGCCATCCTCTTTACCAGCACTCCCGAAGCCTGGCTTCAAACCAAAGACTTCCAGGTCAACCCCGATATGAGTTTTGCCTTTTCCCAGGAACTGGAAGCAACAATGGGAACCAAGGTCCTGGCCGCAGCCCTAGCGGGGAAATTCCCCTCGTGGTTCGCAGGCAAGGACAAGCCGGTCCGGGAAGGGAGCAGCGAGGAGCTGCCGGATCCTCCGGGCGCAACCGGAGACGCCCGCATCGTGGTCATAGGCGACACGGATATGGCTTCCCTCATGTTCACCCGGAACCGCCAGCCTAACCTGAGCTTCCTCATTAAGGCTGCGGACTGGCTTTGTAACGATGACGACATCATCGGCATCAGGAACCGGAGTATCCTGGCTGGTCGGCTTGAAAAGATAATCGATCCCGAAAAGCGCATCGCCGCTATGTATTTTGCCAGAGCTCTGAACGTAATCGTCATCCCTCTGGCGGTAATCGCCGCAGGATTTCTCATCGCCCTAAGGCGGCGCCGCGCCATTAAGGAGGACGAATCAATAAACAAGGGGAGGGCCAGCGATGACGTATAAGAAACAGGTTTTGATTTTATTGGTAGTAACGGCGGTCCTGGGGGCGATTTTTGCCGGGACCCTTATTCTGACCCCGGAACGGCTGAATTCCCGGAACGCCGCCTATACCTGGCTGGAGCCGAAATGGGCGGAGCAGGCCGGGCGTATTGAGATTTCCGGAGGAGGAAACGATCCCCTTGCGCTGGTCAACCGGAACGCCGTCTGGTACGTGGAATCCGAAGGCGTGGAGTACCCCGCCAAACAGGGACGGGTCACGGACCTGCTACGGCTTCTTTCCACCCGGGGCGCGTACCCCCTGCGGGGCAGCGCCGCTTCCTCCCACGAGCGTCTGGGGGTCGGTGAAAACGCCTCCCGCATCGTGGTCCGGGGCGCGGGGGCGGCTCCCCTGCTTGACCTCCTGGTGGGCGGCGGGGATGCTACGGGACGGGAAGTGTACCTGAGAAAAAGCGGCCAAAACGAGGTCCGCTCCGGGGAAGACCAATTTACCGTCTATCTTTCGCCTTCCCCCACCGCCTGGTACAACCTCAGACTCTTTCCCCAGGAAGGGAGCGGCGCTCTGTCTCTGGATATGGTTCAGCGGGTTACGACGGTATCTCCGCCGCTGTCTGGGGAAGACGGCGGGGAAGGGTTCCACTCCGCGCCCCTGGTCATTACCAGGAGCGGTTCCGGCTGGACGGTGGAGGGGGTAGCGGCGGACGATCTTGACGCTTCCCGGATAGACCCCTATATCAGGGCCATCCTTGACGCCGAGGGGGACGGCTTTGCCGCGTCCGTCACGCCGGAGGACCCGGTGTTCAACGAGGGAAGAATACAGATGGAACTGGGAGACGGGGCCGCCCGTACCATCAGGCTGGGGGCCGCCCTTTCCGCCGGGGAAGGAGATGCCGGGAAACGTATCGCCGTGATAACAGGCTCTCAATACGTTTACACCCTTGCCGAATGGACGGTAAACCGCCTGTTTCGGGACGCCGCGTACTTTAAGAAGCTGCGGGAAGAGTAAGACTCAGGTACCCCGGGAACGGAGGAAAGCCCGGTACTTCTCGGGGTCGCTCTTAAAGGCGATAATGGGGGATACCGGGTCGCGCAGGGCTTTATTCAGGGCTTCGCTGGCTTCAAAGTACAGTCGCTCGGCATCCACCAGTCTGCCGGCCCGGGCGCTTACCCCTATGCGGAAACCCGAGGTATCGGTAAAGGCCGTCATAAGGTAGTTGAGAAAACCTTCGGCCTTGGTAAACCCTTGATCCATATCCGTGTTGGGAAGGATGACGGTAATACCCCGTCCTCCCTTCTCAAAAATGAGGTCCCGGAGATTGAAGAAGTTTACCGCCATATCGGCAAACTGTTTGTACTGTTGGCTTGTTAATTCGGTTTTCCCGGAAAAAGTCACGACCATCACCGTCAAGTCCTGCTCAAAAGAAGCGCAACGGTGCAGTTCCGAATCAAGCCGGTCTTTCGTGTATTCCTCCCAGCCTATGTTGCTCTCCGGAGCGTAAAGTCCCTGGGGGAGTTTGGCGTCTTCTTGTTCCCCGGCATCCGGAACCTCCGGGGCTGGGGGTTCTGGTACGGAAGCTTCGGGGGCAAAATCCGCCTCCTGAGTATCGAAGCCCCCGGCAGGATCTTCCTCGTCGGTAAAATCCGGACTTTCCCGGGCCCATGTCTCCGGCGCTTCAGAAACCGCTTTTTCCGGTTTTTTTGCCCGGCGTCTGGCAGGCGGTTCCTCTTCGTCCTCTTCGTCTTCATCAAACGCTGATTTATCGTCGTCATGCCGGGAAGTCCGGCTGTCCCTCTTCCGTCTTCCTGCCGCCGGTTTTTCCGCCGGCGCCTCACCCCGGGCCAGGGCGGATTCCACGAGGAAGGTCAGGAACGCCGCCGCAAGGGCGGCCAGGATCATCAGGAGGGAATGTTTCAGAATCGTAACGCCGTAATTGTAATCCACCGACCGAAAACCGGCGCTGATGTTCACGTTCCTCAGTCCGTTGATACGCAGGGGGACGGCTGATGTGGAGGAAACGCCGAAACGCTTTACGAACCGGGGAGAATCCCCTTCCCAGCGTATGACCGCGCCCCGTTCCCGTTCAAAAGCGTATTCTCCTGAAGGGCCGGAAATGATAACTCCTTCAAGGGTCTGGGACCGCGTAAGGCTGTCCTGGATCGTTTCCTGGAACGGAACGTCCATAAAGCCAAGAACGCCCGCGGCGGAGGCGATATCCGCAAGATCGTAGAATTCCCGTTCCGCAATTACCTGGCGATTGGTTACATTGGTATAGAAACGGTATGCTCCGACAATAAGGGCCACGGCATAGACGGCAATGCAAAGAAAAGCAATTAGTAAAGCAGGAATGGATGAATTCATTTTCCTCATGGGAGAAATTATATACTTTTTTTTAGATTCGTGCTAGAATAAAATAAAGGATTCGTCATGAATTTAAGAAGGCAGATTCTTCCCCCCGGATGGTATCCCCATTCCGCTGAAAAAGTACGGCGGTTCTTAGAACCACGGTTCATAGAATCAGGATTCCCGAAACAAGGTTCTTCGGATGCCATCGCCGTTATTGCCCCTCATGCGGGATGGTATTATTCGGGCCGTATTGCCGCGCAGGCATTACGGGCCTTGAAAACCGGCGCCGACACGGTGATCGTCATAGGCGGACACCTCCCCGCCGGGACGCCGCCCCTCTTTGCCGAAGAAGACGGCGTTGTTACCCCCCTGGGGAACCTGGAAATAGACCGGGAATTCAGGGACAGGCTCTGGAAAGAATTAGGCGGCAAGCCGGATCGGTATTACGATAATACTGTCGAGGTCATGTTGCCCATGGTTAAGTTCTACTTCCCCCAATCTCGTCTGATCTGGCTGCGGCTTGGCGCGGAAATTCAATCTTATGCAGTGGGAAAGACTATCGCGGCAATCGGCGCTTCCCTGGAACGGCGGTTCGTACTCATAGGTTCCACCGATTTGACCCATTACGGGCTCAATTACGATTTTGCCCCCCGCGGCATGGGGTGGGAAGCCCTGGAATGGATGAAAACCGTGAACGACGCCGCCTTCATACGGGCGGTGATGTCCGGTGACGAAGGCGAAACCTTCCGCCGGGCCGAGACAGACCGGTCCTCCTGTTCCATCGGGGCGGTCCTCGCCTGCATGGGGTATGCTCATGCCCTGGCCGCCTCCGATGCGGCCCTCCTTTCCTACGGGACCAGCGTTGATTCGGCGGACGCCTCCTTTGAAGGAGCCGCCCAGGGCCGCGTTGCTTTGGGCGGCGGATCGTCGGAGGAAGACGTTTCCCCCGGTGCAGACAAGGTTCCCGACTCCTTTGTAGGCTACGCCGCTATGTCCTGGTATCCCGGTGAGGAAGCAGGCGGTTAAGCCCGTTTCAGCACGGCGTCCAGTTCTTTTAGGGAATAGTCCCTCACCGCTTCCAGTGCTTCCGGGGCGGTCAATCCGTTGCGGCGGCGTTGTACGGCGGCCCAGGCGGGGAGCAGGGTCGTCAGGATACGGCTTTCCTGTTCCGTACATCCCCTCAAAAAATTCGTTATGTTTTGGCCGGGTCGGGGGAGCGCGGCGATTTCCCTCCGGTAGGTTTCCAGAAATTCCCCGGCGCGTGTTGCCGCCTGGCCTGCGGCAAAGAGGCGCAGGGATTCCCGGCGTTTCGGCGTTTTTTCCGGCAAGCGGATAGGAGCCCCCAGGCCGGGGACGGCGGTTAGCACAGCGTCCTGGGAGCGGGCTTTTGCCTCAAGCTTCTCGCGGTAGCTTTGCAGGAGGGCTGTTGCGTAATACCAGGAGCCGTCTTCCCGTTCGCTCTTAGTCAGGGGGGACCGGTAGAGGAAGGCCGATGCCTGGGCTTCATGAGGGGCGAGCCGGGTTTGCCGCGCTTCAAAATAGGGGTGAATATAGGTTCCCCGGGCATAGGTCTGCCCCAAGGGGTAGGAAAAGTCGGCCCCGTAAAGTTCGATTTCTTCCGCCCCCAGGTATTCCGCCAGGGACACGGCCGCGTAGGTTACGTTGACCCCCGACGTATCTATGCCCGGAAAAGACCGCCAGTACCGGGAGATATACCGGGTCAAGGGATGGCCGCCTGAGAAAAACCGGGGATTCCCGCTCAGAGCGGCCAGGAGGGGAGGGCTTGCCAGGTCCATAAACAGGGGAATGTCTTGGGGAAGGCCCGCCATAAGATGGTAGTAGCTGATGTGCTGGCAGTCAATCGAGACCACCGCGCTAGGTATAAGGCCCCGATTCAGCAGGGCGGGGAGGGCGGTATCCGTGGCGATGACAAACCGGGACTCCCGTTTTTTCTCAAGACGGGAAATCTGTATGTCCAGGGAAGGTCCCGCAGCGCAAACGGCTGCCCGGCGTACCGGAGGCAGCGGACGTTCCGGCCCTTCCGCCTGGAAAAGGTTCCTGATGATGTTGGAAAACCACCGGGTCCCAAAATACGCCTGTACCGAATAATCCCCGGCAAGCCGGTCTATGGCGTTTTTTACCGCTTCTCCGGCCCGGCCAAAGTTGAAGGGATCGAGTTCCGTCCTGATCCGCAGGGGGATGGCCCTGATGCCCCCGTAGAGTGCGGGTTGGTAGGTTTTCAAGATGAAGGCTTCCAGAATTTCGGGATCCGGGTCCACAAGGAGGTGGAACCGGGGGTCCTGAAAGATATGAATGTACTCTCTGGAAGCGAGTAATTCCGCGACCCCGTGTATATCGTAATCCACCACCAGAAGGCGGTGTATGTCCTCCCTTTCCAGGGCGGCCTGGGCATGGTAGCCGCCGCCCAGGCCCATGAGGACCAGGTACCCTTCGGCGGCGCGTGTGGATTGAGAGCCTTCCGGGACCCGCAGGGCTGCGGCTATGATCCGTTCCCCCTCGCGGCAGGGGTCCATCAGGGAGTGGAGGGGATGAGCCGCTCCGGAAGGGTCTGTCAGGGCGGGTACCGGCTCGCCGGAGCGGGCGTCTAGGAACCGGTACCGCCCCCTGGTTGTTTCCGCCCCTGACAGCCGGGAACACAAGGCGGGGTCCTTCTGCGACAAGGCAAGCAGGTTCCGCTCAAAGAAGTATTGTTTATTCATCTATATCTCCTCCCCGGCGGCCAGCGCTTTGATTTCTTTGAGGAGCCTCGCCGCCGGGACCTCCACCCTGCCGGGGAGGAGAAGAGGCGCTAATTCCCGGCGGATCGCCTCATCCGGCCCGGCTTTTTCCAGCAGGCAGGCCAGGACCCGGACAGCGTCTTCAGAGACCGCCAGCGTCCCGGGAACCTGCGGGACTTTGCGTGATTTCACCTGCTGCAAGGCTCCTGGCCGCGTGGAAGTTTGTGATGGAAGGGCATCGAAAACCGGGTTGTTTTTTCCCAGGGAGTGGATACGTCCAGGATAGGCCGCAAGCCGGCCGCCAAACCATTCGGCATAAACCCGGCGGCTCCCGGAAGCGGATATTTGCCCGGCCCGGACAAAGGCTTGAGAGTACCGGGGATCAAGACGGTTCGCCCTGTCCTCCTGGAAACGATCCAATGCGTAGGGCCGGGCGTGGGTCTTGATGTCCCGGTTGGAAAGGTCCATACCGGCCAAGAAGACGCCGCCCTCTGTGCAGCGGAGGGCCAGATCCAGGGCAGTGGCGGTAACAGTTCCCCGCTGGGGAAGGACCAGCCGGGGAATACCCAGGTTTTCCAATACCGCCTCTTGCCAGAGGCTCCCATCGCTCAGAGGGAGGACGGGGAAACCGCCGCATTGACCGGGGAGGGCGGCGGTGAGGGAGGCCGCAAGGAAAAAGGGGCGGCCCGAGGCGCAGCGTATCGCCTCCCAAAGATGGAACCGCGCCCAGCCGCCGCCGTCGGTACTGATCGTCACGTCAGGCAGTACGCCTCCCGCCGTAAGGGCGGGGACCGAGGAGGAGGAGGCCAGGACCATCGCCCCCTCTTGTTGCATGTCCGCTATGACCGGGAGAACCTCTTCCAGGCCGGGTCCCGCGCCGGTAACAATCCAAGGACCTGAACCGGGGTCTATGCTGAAAAAAACACGGAGGACGCCTAGGTTTCTCAAGAAATTTCTGAACCAGCGGCGGCCAAAACCTTTGACGGTACGGGCGTTGGCGTCCATCCGGCGTAAAAAGGTTACGGTCTTTTCCAGAAGGTCTTTATAGGCCGCCCCATAAGCCGCCCGCGCCGGCCGCCATTCCACGATTTTTACAGCCTCTATCCCGATGTCGGGGATCTCCCGTTCCAGAAATTCCACGCAGGAAAGCCCTGATCCGGGAGACCACTGGGCCGCGTTTTCCAGGGCTTCACCGGGAAACCGGACAAAGAATTCCGAAACATGGAGGGCGATGAGCTTTGCCTGAGGGAAAAGCCGCCTGAGTACCGGGATGATATAGCCTAAACCCGGTTCAATCAGGATGAAGAACCGTATTTTTTCACTCAATTCGCTAACATTGAGGGTTTTGATATATTTTTCCGCTTCTCCGGCGGGATCATACCGGGAATGCAGGAATTTTTCTCCTACAAAAACGGTAGGAAGGCCGGTTCCCGCCCCGGCGATCCGTTCAATCATATTACCGGTAAGACTGTATCCGGGAGAGGACCTCTCCCGGAGATTCGGCTTCAAAACTTGTAAGCGCCCGGGTCCGCAGGGTCCTAGTCAGCCGATGTGTTAAGAGTTCCCGATCCAGGGTTTTGGAAAAAAGGATCAGGATGTTTTTTGAAGGCAAACAGATGATTTTGCCAAAAGAAGATGCCGCGGAAATCGCTGCGGCGAAAAATTTTTTAAAGTCCTCTTCCCCGGTGTAGTTTGGCGGTCCCAAGACTATTCCCTGACACGATGAATGCTGAAGCCAATAGGCCCGAATCATCTCCCGAACCGCCTCCATACCGCCAGCCCCTTGGGGATGTGCGGCGGGAACCTGAGCGGCGGCGGTCCGTCCCGGAGGATTGGCGGTAATAGCCTTGCCCAGGAGTCCCATTATGCTAAACCCAGATCCTCAAACAGTTTTTTATAGGTGTCAAAATATTCGGATTTGGCAAATTCTTCAATTTTATTTTCTGGAAGAGACTCCAGAAGCTGATCCATGTAAGAAAGTACACTCCGCAGTTCAAGCTTGATCCCCGACGGGATAGCCGACACATCCACCGCCGGATGCGCTTTC
>JAIRLK010000111.1 GCA_031259515.1 Treponema sp.
AGTATCAAACTTTTTGACTCAAAAGAATCCTGAAAAAGATATATTTAGGCCATTTTATTTTATAATCTGTCTACTGTTTTATACATTATTCGAGATTTTTAAAATATTAGAGCTATTTCTCGGAAAATTTGAATGGATAACGGGTGATACTTTGAATTGCTGGAATCAACGCAGCAATTTTACATTTAGGCCATTTGATCTGGGGTGGGATATAAAAATAGCCTCTAAATGGCCAAATTTGGCGGTTTCGAGGAGAGAAAGGAGTCACTGATCCGCAGAATTGTACCCCTACAAGGGTAAATGTAAAATTGCTGGAATCAACGACAGGCTCCTTGACACGGCTATCCCTCCTGTCATAGTATTCCCTCTGAAATATATGACCAATACTGATATACCCCACCCTTTTGCTTCCTTTGATTTATCTCCAGGAATTTTAGATGCCTTAACCCGGAAGGGGTTTACCGTTCCCACTTCGATTCAGGCCATCGCCCTGCCCCGGCTCCTTTCCGGCGAAGCTCACCTCATCGTGAAGGCCAGGACCGGTACGGGGAAAACTGCCGCCTTTGGGATACCCCTTATTGAGCGGTTCATCCGCGGCGGTATTGCGCCCGGCCATGCGCCCAAGGCGCTGATTCTGACCCCCACCAGAGAGCTGGCCCTTCAAGTGTCCCTGGAGATCGCTTCCTTTATCCCCCGTAACGAAACCGGCGAAGGAAAGGCGGCTCCCCGGATCACGGCGGTCTATGGCGGGGCTTCTATCAGAAACCAGATCATCGAACTCAAACGGGGCGCGGAAATCGTGGTGGGGACTCCTGGCCGGGTGATGGACTTGATGGAACGGAAGGTCCTGGACCTTTCAACGGTAGATTGGTTCATTCTGGATGAGGCGGATGAAATGCTGGACATGGGCTTTCTTGAGGATGTGGAGATGATCCTCTCGGCGGTTAAAAGCGACCGCCGGGTTGCCTTGTTTTCGGCTACTATGCCCGATGCGATACTCCGGGTGATTCGGGAACATATAGGCGACGCCGAGATCCTGGAGGACCGCGCCGCGGTTGATGAAAAGCCGGCGGTTGATCAGTTTTACCTGGTACTGCGCCGGGAAGACCGGCTAGAGGCGCTCAGGCGGCTTATAGACGGGGCGGAGGAATTCTACGGGCTGGTGTTCTGCGCCACGAAAGCCGGGGCGGATGAACTGACCCGGCGGCTTCTTGACGCGGGGTATGCCGCCGAAGTCATACATGGGGACCGGTCCCAGGAAGAACGGGAGCGGACCTTACAGAGGTTCCGGGCATACCGGGCTGTTTCGGGCGGCGACGCGGCGATACTGGTGGCCACCGATGTGGCGGCCAGGGGCATAGACATAGAGCGGCTGACCCACGTAATAAACTGGGACTTCCCCAATGACCGGGAGTCTTACGTTCACCGTATAGGCCGTACCGGCAGGGCGGGCCGCCGGGGTAAGGCCGTGAGTCTGGTCCTGCCTGCGGAGCAGGGGCGGGTCGGCCACTTCTCCCGGAGCATGGAGCGGGTCTTGGGGAGCCGCATAGAATGGATGCGCATACCGCCGGTAAAATCGGTGATGAAGGCCCGGGAGCGGCGTATCCTGGCGGCTGTACTTGCGGCGGTTCCTGAACAAACCGGGGAGAACGGGATGTCCCCTGAAACTACCGTTGCGGATGGGACGCAGGACCTCGCCGGGGAGGGCGCGGCTTCTCCAGCCGCAAACCTTCGGCTGGAAGAAACCGTCCCGGAAACGGCGACGTTTCCTGATGCCCGGCTTTCCAGGGTAGGCCGCAAGCTGATTGAACGGCTCGGGGCCGAAGGGGCGGTGGAAGCTCTGGTAACCGCAGCGTATGGGGAGCTTCTGGACAGCGGGCGGTACGGGCCGGTAACGGAATTCCCGGAGCCTGGGGCTTGGGAAGATACCCGGCGGGGAAGGCGCGGCGCGGACCGGGCTGACGCCGGCGGCAGGGCGAAGCCCTCCGGGAACCGTCCGCCGGGTCACGGCAGGTTTCACCGGGGGGAAGCTTTCACGGGGGAAGGCCGGGGGAGCGGGGAGAAGTTTGCCCGGGTTTACGTGGGCTTAGGCCGGAGGCATGGAGCCACAGCCAGGGATGTGGCGGGGATTCTTATGCGGGCGGGAGGAGTACCGGGGCGGCTGGTGGATTCCATTGAAATGAAGGATTACTGCGCGTTTGCCACTATGCCTCCGGACGCGGCAAAACGGGCGTATGAATTTTCCCGAAACGCCCCCCAGGACCCGGCGATACGGCCGGCATCCCCGGCAAGGTACTGACGGACCGGTTTGTTTTCAAATTAACATTACCGTTTTATGCAATAGAGGCTGTTCCAAAACTTCAGTTTTGGAACAGCAACCTTTAAAAAGGTAATGTTCTATAATTATTGGAACAAGCATACCCAGGGCATCGGCGTTTACTCTGAGAACAAGGCCTCATACAGGAAATCCGAATCCAGGGCTGCGTGCATCATGCGGCGCTTGGCGCTCACCCGTTTCTTCTCCATCTCCA
>JAIRLK010000162.1 GCA_031259515.1 Treponema sp.
GGGTTTTGGAAATGGAAGGCGGTAGGTTATCGCCGGGGCTCTTTTTTCGACAACAGGTTTTTCGGGCCGTCTTTTACGCTTCATCGGTGAAGTCCAAATTTTCCCTGAAAAAATTGTACATGGAATCGAGCGTTATTACGGCGCTTGGCCGTCCCGGACGGTAAACGTTTTTCCACGGGTCTTCAAAGTGCGTCTGGTTTATGAGCGCCGGGCCTGACAATTCCCCGAAACAGCTTAACGTCATGTCCACAGCACGTATCTCCTTCAGGCTGAGATCAACCGGTTCATCTGCCGGGGGAAGCGTATCAAACCCATACGATTTATACTCCCGGTATACCGGCGGCACTACCGGACCGTAATCCCACGCCTCAATCGCCTCCGAAAACAACGGTTCTTTATCATGAAGTACAAGGTGAGTGGCCTGGCTGTAATAGAGGAGCTTTTGGAGCTTCAGGTTATCCACGGGCAGCGATTTTATGATATACTTTGCCACTTCTCCGGCTAAGGCCATATTGCCCTCCTGTCTTAAATATCATCCTATAAACGCCGTTCTGTCCAGCGTTTGGAAACCGTATTGCCCTGCACCCCGCCTGCCGGCAGACTCCACTTCGGCGGCAAGATCGCTGGACGATTGCGGCTTTTTCTTTTGCTTCTCATTTTTTAATTCAATGTTTTTCCATGAATTTATTACACTTGGAAAGGCTGGGTTGAAAATGGGCCTTTTCCCCTTAAAATATGCGTTTGCGATAACTTGAAAAGTTTTCAGTCGCTGAGATTCGGATATTTCTTTTCGGTAATAACTGTTACATATAACATCTATTTCTGGACGATATTTCTCAAAATACATCTTTGCGTCCCCTGATTTTATATAATCCTTTCTTAATAACTCCAGCATTTCTGACTCCATCCCGTCTTTCTTTTTTGCTTTTTCTTTCTTTAAGCCCCTATGTTTGAAACTGAATTATCCTGTAAAGGTGATCTTGGGGATCATACCCGAGAAAAGCCCTGAAAAAGAACATGATTAGCCGCCTATCTGTTCAAAAGCTCGGTCAAAATAATCGGCGCTCGGAATGTCGAAACGATAGGTACTGCCGTTGGCGCTTATTGAAAATCTGACGAGGCCGCCCATTTTCAGGACGGATAAAACATCGGCAATCGGGGTTATATAAAGCCGCTGGCCGGATGAACCCGGCGTACTTCCCCGGAGCCGGTGATCGGTTCCGTCCTTGTCCCTGATGGTTACGGTTGCCGGACTGAAAAGAATAAAAGTAGCGGCTACATCGTTTTCGATTCCCCAATAATCCTCATACGCTTGTATACCAACGCTATCTTTCGTAATAAGGAAGAACACCCGAAGTTGTTCATCTTTTGTCGCCGAATTGCTGAACTTTCCCTCAGCCCAGAGAGCCACATACCGTTCATCTGTTTCATCGCCGAATTCATCAACGAAATTATTTATCTTCCATGCCCCGGTATAATTAGGGTCATCTTCCGGGCGGGGTTTGGGGGCCGGTGTTGTGGCGGGAGCCGCGGATTCCGTGACGGCGGTGGTATTGTTTGCGGGCGCTACGTTACCGGACTTAGAACCTCCGGCGATAGCGCCTATAATGTTTATGGCTACAATTACACCCAAAACGATTAAAACGATTTTGAGAACTTTCCCCTTTTTCTTTTCTGCCATACCTCACCCCTTTTCCAGAAACTTTATAATCTTACACCCCCATAGCCAGAACCAACGGCCCGGACATGCGGGACTTTGCTACCTCCTGTTTTCTAAAAGGATTATACAACAGGTAGAAAAAAGTGTAAATAGCTGGATTTTGGACCGAAGGATTACGCCAAGCGGTTACTTGACGGTAGGGCCATCCAGGGCTTTTGCGTATTCTTTTAAGGTCATCAGATATTTACGGTACATTTTATTTTCTTCAAGTTTTTTGCAGGCTTCATTATAGGCATCCCGCAATTCCGGTTCCCGCGTCCAAACTGCCGGGGTTATTGCTTTTACCTTCACCTCCAGAATGTCTGTTTCTTTTTTGAAAATGAAGTCAATCATTGTAAAGACGTTATCTAATTTATCGTTATACCCGGCTTCCAGATAACAAAACAAGGCCCGGAGGATACTTGTTAAGCCCGCAGCATAATCTTTATGGCCATTCAGTATATTCGTTTGCATACAGAAAAAATCGCCCTGGTTTTTCCATACCATTTCTTCCAGATCGGCAAAGCGCTTTTTTTGGGCTTTCAGCTCGATTTTCAGTGCTTTAAGGCCGTTTTTGCCTATGTGGTACTGAACATAGGGGACTACAACCCCTGTCAGCACAAACACCGAGCCGATGATCCATCTTATATCTGACCACGTCCTGTCATAGAATTCTTTAACGAAATTTAACGCTTCCTGATAGTCCGTTTTACGCCTCCGGGGTTAGTTTTCCGTACCGGTAGATTTTGAACGTCCTAAAGGGTGGGACAGTTCTAGGCCGATTACCACTTCCAGGGCCGCCTGTTTGCCAATATCGTCCAGTTTTTCGGCGGCGCGGGCTATTTCGAGGGCCTTCGGGGACAGTTTAGAGGATATATAGGCCGGTTCCTGGCCGGTTACAAGGAATTCAACAGTGGTACCAAGAGCTTGGGCGATTTTAACGGCATCGTCAGCCCTTGGAAGATTGTTTGCCCGTCTCCAACCGTAGTATGAGTCTCTGTTCTTGCCAGGAATATTCTCCACCAGCGCCTCAATAGTTGTATCTTTTTCTTTGGCAAGCCTTTTAACCTCTTCAAAAAAACCCATATATTCATTTTCGACAAAAAAAAGTGTAAAAAAAACCACTTTTTTGCTTGACAATGTGGACTATATACCACTATAATTTAAGTAGATGTGGAAAAAAAACCACATTACAGGAGGCTCTATGAAATTCAGAGACCAAAATGATGAAGATGAAGGAGAAATTCAGGAATTCGTGAGACGTGCCCTAGTTTCGCTTATCGGTCCAGTTTTTGTGTTGACGGGATGGCTGATTGTTGGAGTATTTACCTTGAAAGAGGTTGCTTCCATGTTTTTCCCGGCTGCCGCTCTTGCCCTGACATGGGCATGGATATATCGGTAGCCAGGAGGCCCTATGTCCTTAGACAAAACCCTTGATATTTCAATCAAAATCTCCATGCCCGGCCATCTGCGGGAACGGTGGGAGAAATTTACCTATGACCGGGGATACGGGAAAGGGCCGTTCCTGCGCTCTTTTATCGAAGCCATTACCGATCCGGTGCGCGGTCCACGGATTGAGCAGATTATGAGGGCTGAATCCGCCCCGGCGACGGAGGGAGCGGGTTGAGGACGTTTCTTGATTTTTTACAGGCCGCCGTCAGAAAACATGACGTTTATGTCTGGGGAAGCTGTGGCAGATTACATCGCAATGGCGTTATGTGTCCCGATTGTTTCATGCGGATGAAGGAACAGGCAGCGGGGAAAGAAGAGGCGGCGGTATGACCTGCTACTTGCCCTTCTTTGCCTTGGGCGGTTTCTCGGGCTTTTTAGGCGGCCTTCCCATGGGGGCTTCCCGGATGCGATCCAGGGTATCGGGGGGGTATATGGCCCCACGGAACAGGGGTTCAATACCTGCCCGGTTTACCCGCATGTGTGCGGTATGTTCAGATATTCCCAGCTCTTTCGCCAGTTCCTTTAGGGTGTATCCCTTTGCTTCCATATTTGATTTTCGGGAAATTTTTAGAAAAAGTGAAGAAAATCCACAAAAACCAGTTGACAAAACTGTGGATATACTCCACACTTAAAGAGTAATCGAGAGCCGTTAAGGAATGAGAGTGAGCTTCCTTAAAGGCTTAAAACCTTAGCCGGTTCAGGCGCTCACTCCGCCAAAGACCGGCTTTTTTATTGAGGAGGTTAAAGAGATGAGGATTTACTCTCTGGTTTTTTTAGCGGCCGTTTTCGTTGCCGGAGCTTCCGGTTTTACCTTGCGCGGCCTCCCCTTTCCGGGGACATTGCGGATCGCTTCAAGGGCGGATTCATCATATAGAGCGGTAGGGCCTGCGTATTCTTTTGGCTTTACTTTAGCCCTCATTAATCTTTTTTGTGCCGCTTTTGGCTGTATTCCGAGAATATCAGCTATTTCTCTTAAAGTTAAACCTTCCATGCTTTCCATATCGGCGAATATAGTGAAAAAAATAAAAAATGTCTCTCATTTGAGAGAATTTACTTATAGCTTGTTAAGTAAAAAAAACAAAAAAAATGAAAATTTCTCCGATTTAAGACAAAAATCACTTGATAAAATGTCGGACTTCGGAGATAATTATATATAGATGAATCAGAGAGCCCTTGGGGAATGAGAGTGAGCTTCCTTAAAGGCTTTAAAACCTTAGCCGGTCCAGGCGCTCACTCCGCCGAAAACCGGCTTTTTTATTCATAGGAGTGAGCTATGAAAAAGATGTTTTACTGCGTAACAAGCAAGTTTTACGATGACGGCAGGGTAAATGCCTCTATGATCAGCAAGGAGTACAAGGAGAAACCCGAAAGTACGTTCCAAAGCCTTCCCCGGATGGACGTCTACCATGACTGGTTTGACAGCCCGGAGGATGCCGAGGCGTCCCTTGCGGAGGCCAGGGCCGAGGGCAAGGGGGCGGGAAAATGAAAGGGTATAAAGGCTTTCCCCAGCTTGACGCTGCCAAGCTGCTAATCCGCATCACTCAGCGGGAAGAGGCCCATTTCACCGCGAAAAACGGGCGCGGGCCAGGGGCCGCCGTATGACTGGACGTGAACAGGCCGCTTACAGGCGATGGCTGGAATTTGCCGTCTGGCAAACTGAACGGGAACTCCTTAAGGCCCGGAATGAGTACCTGCGCGGCTCCGAAACGGCGGCGCGTGCCGTGCGCCGCCTTGAAACCCAGCTTTCGGGCTTACAGAGGGAGCGGTGCGCACAAAACGGATAATCAAGAAATGCCGGGAGTGCAATGAACCGAGTGCGATATTTGCGGCAATTTTACAGACGGCGTGTATGAGGCATGCCGGCGGGAGGAGGAAGAAGACGATGGGAGTGATTGCGGCGCTGATAGTATCGATAGCCCTTGAAGTGGGAGTAGACCCGGATTTGGCCCTGTCCGTGGCGCTCGAAGAAAACGCGGCGCTTGATACGGAGGCAATAAACGTCAACCCGGACGGTACGGAAGACCGCGGCGTTATGCAGCTCAATTCTTCGTGGTTCACCGGGGAATGGCGCGATCCTGTAACCAATATCAGGGCAGGGTGCGGTTTACTGAAAGAACTGCTGGACAAACCTGACCTGAACGTTTTCCAGGCGATAATTGCGTATAACAGCGGCTATACCGGGTTCAAAAACGGGCCGCCGCAATCTAGCGTGGCATACGCGGCGCGCGTGTTCCGCCGTTGGAATGAATACCGGAGGTATAAGTTTTGAACTACAAAATCTTTTTCCTGCTTATCCGTCAGCGTTATTTGAAAAAGATAAGCCGCGAGCGGTTTATTGTGGAATGGGAGCTTGAACAAAAGCGGCAGGGGATAACCGCGCAATGCGGGCGATTTGTCCGGCCGCGCAACAGGAGGGTGATGTGAAAATCACCATAAGCCGTCCCATCGGGGGTATCAGTATTAACGGCGATGAATACGTCCTGGATGAGGACGGGTGCGCGCTTGCGTTCGACAGCGTGGAGGCGGCGATATGCTATCTGGCGGATAACGGTTTTACTATCGGCGATTTGCAGAAACTGAACTGGCATTTTGAAGAAGAGGTGGAGAAAACATGAAGCTGTATGACAAGATTCCGTTAAAGGAAAAACTTTTTTTCACGTATACCGATTTTGGTTTACTCATTGGTGTTAGCAAACAGACGGTGTACCGCTGGGTGAAACTGGGCTATCTGCGGGCGGCGCGGTTCAGCCCGCAGTGCGTAATGATCCCGCGTTCGGAGCTGGAGCGCTATGAAAGGGGCGAAATGATGTCAAATTCCGAGAAACAAAAAAAATGACGGGAGTACGCCGCTGTTTTAGCGGGCAAATTATATTAAGGAGGACATTCCGGTTATTGCTTAAGAGGCGCCGGACCAGCGGGAACGCTAGTACCTTTCCCGCTAGGTCCAAAGGAAAGGTTTTTGGGGAGGGGGCGGAGTGAGTGAGGTACACCGGAAACGGAGGCGGATATGGGTAGACGGCGTAGAGTATGGCACCGAAAGAGATGCGGCGCGGGCGGCGGGAGTGGCAATATCGAGCCTCCACGAGGCCCTGAAATTCGGGCGGGTGACGATTAACGGACGCGAGATAACGGACAAGCCGCCGGCACCGCGCACGGCGGAACTAAAGGCGCTGAGCAGGAAAGTAATGAAGCTGCCCGCAGAGGGGAAGCGTCCGCCACTGATACGGTGGCCGCCGGGGGAGACGCCGCTGGAGATGTGGAACCGGAAGTGGCGGTAGATTGGATTTAACGCGGGGCGGATGGCGTACTGCAAAGCCCATAAGAGCGGGCGGGGAGAATAATGGGAAAAGACATAGATAAAGCAAAGAGCCTTTGGAAAGAGCCTGCAATCTTTCTAAGGGTTTTGGCCCTAGCGGCGGCTGATGGTTTGCAGGAACCGGAAAGCCGCTTTTTTATTGAGGAGGTTTGAAAATGAGGAAAGATTTCGAGGCGGCCCTTTTGGAGGAAAAAATCAAAATCTGCAAAAACATG
>JAIRLK010000197.1 GCA_031259515.1 Treponema sp.
GCATCCCGAAGCCCGGCTCCAGGCCAGCGCTGCCCTGCGGACCTACATCAGGGAGCGGGTGCAGGTCGAGTTTGACGGCGTTGACCAGCGGGACGGCCTCATCGCCGAAGCGGTGGACAAGCATACCGGCCAGCTTGACGAGGTGATGACCATCGGCAATCTCCTCACGATCCGGGGCTACGGCCTCAAGATCGAGGGAGACGCGGATCACGCCGGTCAGATCGGGCTTTTCTTTGACGATGGGGAGAACCCGCCGGTCAGGGCGGAAATTCTGGCGGTGAACGAGCCACGCACCCTCAAGGCGATAGTCCCCGCGTCCTTGACCGCCGGTACGGATTACGCGCTCAAGATTATTACCCAAAGCTCGGCAAAAGGCGGAGGGGCGCTGTTAAAGAACCTGCGGGAAGTGCGCTCGGAGTTCAAGCTGACCGCCCGGCTTTAGAGGAGGCGATTCCTCAGCTTGGATTGGGACGCCGATCAGCACTAGATCGGGACACCGATCAGGCTTAGATCGGGATACCGATCAGCATTAGATCGGGACACCGATTAGGCTTAGATCGGGACGCCGATCAGAAAAGGAGAGAGAGTATGACAAAACCAAACGAAGGCAAGGTTTTGGGGAAAAGTATTTCCAAACCGCCAAAGACTCAGGCTATAAGCTGGAAAAGCGATTTCCGCATGAACTGGAGCGTTTACCTCCTCTTTACGCCCATATTGGTTTACTTCATCATTTTTCATTACCTCCCCATGTTCGGCATTGTCATGGCCTTCCAGGATTTCAGCGCCGTCCGGGGGTACTTCGGCAGCAAATGGGTGGGGTTCGCCAACTTCGCCGAATTCTTTACCGGCCCCAACTTTCTGCGCATACTCCGCAATACCCTGGCAATCAGTTTTCTCGGTCTCGGTGTGGGGTTCCCCCTGTCGATTATCTTCGCCCTGCTTTTGAATGAGATTGTATTTACGGGATTCAAAAAACTTGTGCAGACCATCAGTTATCTGCCCTTCTTTGTGTCGGCGGTGGTGGTCTGCGGCCTGGTGATAGACTTTGTGTCCTCCAACGGCGTTATTACCAATCTGCTCGTGGCTTTCGGTATGCCCCGGCAAAACTTGTTAAGCGACCCCAAATACTTCTGGGGCATCAACCTGGCTACTGACGTATGGCAGGGACTGGGTTACGGGTCGATCATCTTTATCGCTTCGCTCAGCGGCGTGAACCATGAACTCTACGAGGCCGCCGCCATCGACGGCGCGGGCAGGCTGGGGCGGGTCTGGCACGTAACGCTTCCCGCGTTGATACCGGTAATCGTAACCATGTTCATCCTGCGCTGCGGCATGATCATGAACGTCGGCTTTGACAAAATATTGCTTTTATACAATCCGAGCATTTACGAAACCGCCGATGTCATTTCAACCCATGTGGCGCGTATGGGCATAGAACGGATGCAGTACGGCTATTCGGCGGCGGTGGGGCTTTTCAATTCCCTAGTGGGACTGTTGTTGCTTTTTATTTCAAACTTCCTGAGCCGGAAGTTTACGGAACATTCGGTGTTCTGACGGGAGGTAAAAGATAAAATGATAGAAAAACTGACGCCCCCGCGGGCGGTTTTCAATATCGTTAATTACAGCTTTATGCTCTTCTTGTGCCTGGTATGTATCGCCCCCTTGTGGCACGTACTTATGGCATCCCTTTCCAACCCCCGGATGCTGTTCGCCTCATCGGGCATCCTCGCCCTGCCTTTGGGAAAGCCCACGTTGCAAGGCTATGCGCTGGTATTCAGGAACGGGTTTATCGTCAGGGGGTACATGAACACCCTGCTTTACGTGGGGGTCAACACCGTGCTGGGCGCGTCCCTTACGACCATCGCCGGTTTTGTGTTAAGCCGCCCCAATATGAAACTGCGGATGCCGCTCTCGCTGCTTGTTCTGCTTACCATGATGTTTTCCGGGGGGCTTATTCCGTCCTACATGATCAACCGCGCGCTGGGCCTGGTGAACAACCGGCTGGGGGTGATCATTCCCGGCGTTATCAACGCCTTTTTTATCATGATGATGCGGAGCGCCTTTGCGCAGCTTCCGGCGAGCTACGAGGAATCGGCGAAGCTGGACGGCGCGGGGCCGGTAACGGTTCTTGTACGCATCCTTGCCCCGCTGGTAAAGGCGACTATGGCGGTAGTCGTGATGAACATCGTGATAGTGCAGTGGAACTCCTGGTTTCCCGCTTCGATATACCTGGCCCGCCGCCGGGACCTGTGGCCCCTGCAATTGTTCATGCGGGAAATTCTGGTCCAGAACGACACGAACCGTATATTAACGGGCAGCGACGCGATAAACGCGGCGGACAATGTGGCGCACCTGGTCAAATACAGCGTTACGATTATCGGCGCCCTGCCCATACTGGCCGCCTATCCCTTTGCGCAAAAGTATTTCGTAAAGGGCATTACCCTGGGGGGAATTAAGGGCTAAAAGCCCATAATTATATTTTTATTTTGGAGGAATACTAATGAAACTAATGAAAAAGAAGCAAAGTTTGCAAAGATTACTGTCGGTAACAGCGCTGTTAATAACGGTATCGCTGTTGATCACTCTTTCCGTCTCCTGCCGGAAACAGGAGGCCTCCGTGGCCGGCGAAAGCGCGGCTCCCAAAACGGTGGACTATTCCCAACACGAGGAATTTTCCGTATGGCTTTTCGCCGATCCGTATGATCAATATTCGGATTATTCGGAGAACCCCGTTGTTTGGTATTTAAACAAGAAATATAACATTACCCTCAAGTTCGAGCAGCCGGTGCGGGGAACCGAGCGGGACGCCATATCCCTGATGTTCGGCACCGGGGAATACACGGACATGATCGAGATGAGCAACTACACCGGCTCCATTCCCCAGCTTTGCGAGGACGGGGTTATCGTGGATATTGCCCAATACCTGGACTATATGCCGAACCTCATGAAGCTGCTGGAAACCGACGAGGGTTTTCGCCGTACAAGCTACGATGACTCAGGGCGCATCCTGACGCTGCGCAATATCTCCGACCCCTATGAACTTCCCTTTGCCGGCCTTATGTACCGCCACGACATATTGAACACGATAACCGGCGGGAACGTCCGCTTCCCTTCCGGGGAAGACTACCCCAAGACCATTGAGGACTGGGAGTATATGTTGCCCCTTTTCAGGATGTATTTCGAAGCGGCGGGCATGAAGGAATACGCGCCGCTTATCATTCCCTATAACGGGGTTATTCCCTACGGCGACCTTATCAACGGTTTCGGCGGCAGGGCCGCTTTCTATCTTGACGGTTCAACGGTTAAATACGGCCCGATAGAGGAGCCTTTCCTTAAGTATCTTAAAAAGATGCATGAATGGTACGAAAAGGGCTGGATATACAAGGACTTTGTGAGCCGTGTGAACGATATGTTCTATCTGCCCAATACGGCGCTGACCTACGGCGGCGCGGCGGGGGCCTGGTACGGCCTTACCTTTCAGGTGGGGGATTCCATGTCGATGCCCCAGTACAATATGTTCTTTGATGTCCGGGCCGTGCCGAGTCCTCTTTCCACGGCGGACGGCGTTACCGAATTCGCCAACTTCGCCATAAATCCGCCCTACGAGAACGGCGGCGTGGGCTGGGCTTTCACTGCCAAATGTGAAAATCTGCCCAAGCTGTTAAGCGTCATGGATTACTTTTATTCGGAAGAAGGCGGCTATCTCAAGAGCGGGCTTACCAAAGAAACCGGTTCCGCCGAAAATCCCTACTATGTAGCGGCGGACTTGCAGGACGGCCTTTACTGGTTCGAAGACGGTACTGCTGTGATGAATCCCAAACTGGCTGATTTCTCGAACTACAACGCCTTTCTTGGTATGCGTCTTCCCGGCAGAGTACGGCCCGACGTCCCCAAGCTGCCCAAGCGCATGGCTCTGGAAACCTCCAACATGAAAATATGGAATCCCTATCCCGACGCGAAACATTCAAAACTTCCCGGCCCTGCGGGAAGCGGCGCTACCCGGACAGCGGAAGAAGAAACAGTTTACGCCGCCAATAATGTGCGCGTTACCGATTATCTTGATTCCACAATACCAAAGTTCATCATGGGAACGCTCCCCCTGAACGACCAGACATGGGCGGAGTTCAAAGCGCAGCTACGGAACTTGGGAATTGAGGATAGCATCCG
>JAIRLK010000222.1 GCA_031259515.1 Treponema sp.
GCGTTAATCTCCCGCATCCAGCTTTGGAGGAAGGTAGTTTTGCCCGTCTGCCGGGGGGCATGGAGTACCCAATAGAGCTTATCCCGGATATACCGGTGAAGCTGGGCGCCCACCAGACGCTCCTCCGGGGGCAGCATATAGTGGTCTTCCGGGTTGCAGGGCCCGGTGGTATTAAAGAATCGAATCCGCCGCTTGTTCATAGCTATTAGTATACCTCAAAAAAAACGTTCCTCCCACCCGCCCTTGCCCGGCTTCGGGTTAAAGATAGGCAGCAGGCGGCGGGTTTCCCTCCTAATCAGTAATTGTAACTATTCAACCGTCTGCGGGGGATAGCGCTGGCAGCTTCGTTAAACCCTTAGGGTATTCAACGTATGGATTGGGGAGTTCTGAACAGAATTGTCGGAGTTCTAAACAGAATAACCGGAGTTAAAGGCAGAATAAATTGTGAATTTGGTGATGAATTTGACGATATTGAAACTATAATAAATCTGAGGAGTCAGCGTTGGCGTTACATGGGAGGCCTGGCATCATAGGCAAGATGATCGTTCTTTTGGTCCTTATTCTTGTCATGGCCGCCGGGGGGATAGTTTGGTTCGATTACCTTAACCTTATTGACATGAAGACTGTTCTTGCGCCGTTTTACCGTTTAATAGGCCGCGAAGGACGGTCCCAGGTCGAAGTTCCCCTGGAAGAATCCCTTTCTCTGGATGCGGAGCGTTTGACCGTCAGGCTTGAAGCCCTGGAACTCCGGGAGCTGGAAATGGAAAAGCGGGAGCAGGGTATGCTTACCCGCCAGGCGGAACTTGAGCAAATGGCCCAGGAACTGGAAGAACGGCAAAAAGCGTTGGATGAACGGGAAAATTCCTTTAATGCTCTGGTCGAACAAGCCGAAATAAAAGAGAGGAATATCGAACAGTACGCCCGTTATTTGAACGGTATGCCGCCGGAGCGGGCGGTGGGCATTATTACCGCGATGGATGATCAGGCCGCTATTGATGTTTTGAGGATGACCGAGGACATTGCTCAACGGGAAGGGGCCACGTCTATCGTGTCTTACTGGCTGTCTCTTCTGCCTCCCGAACGGGCGGCGGAGTTGCAACGGAAGATGGCCGCGAGGCCCCCAAGCCTGAATTAAGGACAGCGTACATGCATGGTGTTTTATTTGCATGAGGCAAAGGTTCATACTGTCCGGTCTTCCGTTATGTTTGTACGGTGGGGAAGCCCATCCAAAGATGAGGAGGCCGGGCGGTGATTCAACTATCTCCCCCTATTCAATCTGTCGAAAGCCCGGAAGCGCGGCAAAGCGTTTCCCTTTCCCCGGATCACGACAAAACAAAAAAAAAGGAAGGCCCGGATGTCTTTGCCAAGCTCCTTGCCGGTCTCCTTCAAAAAACCGGTAAACCCGGGGCCGAATGCGCCACATCAGGCGGGGAGGCGCCCGCCTCCGGGGAGCTTCCTGCCCTGGCCGAAAACGCCGGGGAAACGGCGGAAAGGTTTCCGGCGGAAGGTTTTCCGAGGGAAGCCTTGGGAAACCCGGACAGCCCCCGGGGAGGAAAAAAACTCAGGGCTTCTCCACTGAGGGACGGCGAAACCGCGGGAGAGCTTGTGAAAACAGACGCTCCATCCAGTACGGACAAGAGGCGTGTAAAATCCCGTTCCCTGGAACAGCAGTCTGCGGACGGCGCGGAAGTGGCGCTTGCGGCGGACATTACGGCTGCCCGTTCCGTCCCGGAGGCAGGCGGCGGGACGGCGGAAGGCGAAGGGGTAACGACCGCTCAAGCCCTCCCGGAGGACTTCTCGCCGGATAACGGGGAAGAAGCCCTGGAGACCGCCGCCCTTAACGGGGATAACGCCGTTGTTTCCTATACTCCTGCGGAGGTGTTCGATCAGGAGCGTTTCAGGGAAGACCGTCCTGGTCCGGGGAAGCTGGACCTTCCCGGGGAGCTTGTTCGGGATGACGCAGCAGGTCTTTCGGTGGAAATCCCCCTGGCGGAAACGTCCGGTTCAGTCCGGAACACCCGCCTTCCTGGGGGGGAGACCGCCGAAAGGGATGAACGAAGCCGGGGAGAAATACGGTTTAAGGACCGGCGCCGGGATAGAGCCGGGCCGGAAGCCGGGGATATACGCTCCGGGCTGGACAAACGGGACAAGGCCGAAAGCCTCCGGTCCCTTGCCGAAGCCGGGAAGGGGGAGGAGGCGTCCACTGGTAAGGGAACGGAACAGAATTCCAGGGAACAGAGTTCTACGGAGCTTACGGTGGAACTTCGGTCCCTGGGGAAGACCCAGAGCGAAATCAGCGCGGAACGGGAAAACCGTCCCATGCAGAGCTACCAGAACACTCTTGCCCGGGAACTTCACGAAAACCTCAACGGCGATATAGTCCGTCACGCATCGGTTATGCTCCGGAACAGCGGGGAGGGGACCATCAGGCTTTCCCTGCGGCCCGAGACCTTGGGAAGTGTAAAGATACGCCTTGAAATAGCCGAAAATAAGATAACAGGTCGTATCATCGTTGAAAGCGGTGATGCCTTTAAGGCTTTTGAACAGGAGCTTCATTCCCTGGAACAGTCCTTCCGGGATTCAGGTTTTGACGGCGCAAGCCTGGAGATGGCCTTTGCGTCTGACGGACGGGAAGGCAGACAGGGCAGGGAAGGGGAGGCGGACAGCCTCTTTTCCGGACGCCGTGCGGCTTTAAGCTATGACGACGCCCTTTCCGTCCTTTTGGAAAACCCGGAGGAAGGTCAATGGCTGGGGGTACGCCTGGATAGTCAGGGCAGACCCCTGGTTAATATGTTGGTATAGTTCAAGAAGGAGATGGGAATGGAACTTCGATCAAACAATGTTTCACCGGTTTTAAGTTCACAAGAGATGGTCGAGCTTAACCGTATAGTCAAAGAACATAACGCGAAGATAAATCAGGGGAAGAATCCCCAGCAGAATTTGGGAAAGGATGATTTTTTGAAGATTCTCATCACCCAGCTTTCGTACCAGGACCCCACGGCGCCTATGGAAGATAAAGAATTTATTGCCCAGATGGCCCAGTTTTCGACCCTGGATCAGATGACCAGCATGGCCGGCGACTTTAACCGGCTTACCAATATGCTTGCCGGTACGGAGGCGTCTTCTTCCCTGGGAAAATCGGTGGAGTTGGTTGAAGGCGATCAGGTTGTTCAGGGGACGGTCAAAGCGGTTAGCCGGGGTGATACTCCCCAGGTACTGGTCAACGGAGCGTACTATTCCTGGAATCAGGTAACCAAGGTCTTTATTGAGGAATAAGGAGAAGCTATCATGATGCGATCATTGTATTCTGGCGTTTCGGGACTTCAGAACCATCAAACCCGTATGGATGTGATAGGTAACAATATTTCCAACATCAACACGACGGGGTTCAAAAAGGGCCGGGTGAATTTTCAGGATATGCTCTACCAGCAACTCAACGCCGCGACCCGGCCTACCGAAGAAATTGGGGGCATAAACCCCAAAGAAGTCGGCCTGGGAGTGGCTATCGCCGCCATTGATACCATCCATACCCAGGGATCCCTCCAGACCACCGGGGTAGGGACCGATCTGGCTATCCAGGGCCAGGGGTTTTTCGTGCTCAAGTCCGGGGATCAGTCCTACTACACCCGGGCCGGCGCTTTCGGCCTGGACGAGGCCGGTACTATGGTGAACCCTGCCAATGGGATGCGGGTCCAGGGCTGGATGGCCCGGACCGTAGACGGCGTTCAGGTAATGGACGTTTCCCGGGAGGTGGAAGACCTGATCATCCCGCTGGGCGCGAAAGACTCCGCCCGGGCCACCACGTCGGTCAACTTTGCGTGTAACCTGGATAAACGTACCCCCTTCATACCGGAAGGGGCTTCCCAGGCGGATGTCATGCGGGCAACCTGGACCACGGAAATCAAGGTTTTCGATTCCTTTGGAGATGCCCATATCCTGCAGGTGCAGTTTACCCGGGTTCCCGAAACGCAGAACAGTTGGACCGCTGCGGTGGTTGTGGACCCGGAAAACCCCGATCCTACCAATACCGCTGTGGGCCTGGGCGAGGCCGCTCCCGCCGCAGGGGACCCCAATGCCTTTACGGTGAACTTTTCCAACCTGGGGAACCTGGTTTCGGTAGTGGATGCCGCCGGGAACGCCTCGCAGGAGGAGGGGGATGTCGTCATGCGGGTCGCCTTTGATGTGCAGACCGCCGCTCCCGGCGAAGACGGCGCCCCGGTTCGCCAGGAGTTCGCCCTTAACCTTGGCACGGTAGGCGGCCTGGTCAATACTATTACCCAATATGCGGAATCCAGTTCTACCAAGGCCATTGTTCAGGACGGTTACACCATGGGCTACCTTGACAGCTTCAAGATAGACCAAAGCGGGATCATCACGGGTATCTTTACCAACGATACCACCCGAGTCCTGGGTCAGGTAGCCCTGGCCAGTTTTTCCAACCAAGGGGGGCTGGAAAAGTCCGGGGACAACAACTACGTTGTGTCATCCAACTCAGGCTTCGCCAACATAAGTCCCTCCCAAATAGCCGGGAAGGGAAAGATCATCTCCGGTACCCTGGAGATGTCCAATGTGGATATGGCCGAACAGTTCACCGACATGATTGTAACCCAGCGTGGTTTCCAGGCGAATTCCCGGACCATACAAACAGCGGATCAGCTTTTGCAGGAGCTTCTGACCTTGAAACGGTAGTTTAGAGGTGGAAGTTAGAAATGAGGCGTGAGACGTTGGGTGGAAAAAGGAACCGATATGGCGTATCGGTTCCTTTTTCCTATTTCTTAAAAATGCTATAAGTTAAGAAGCCATGGTAAAAGTAACCCGTCTTGACGGAAAAGAGTATTATATCAATCCTCATCAAATCGAATCTATTGAAATGCGGCCGGATACCACGTTGCTTATGCTTTCGGGGAAATACGTCGTGATTCGGGAACCGGCGGATGAGGTTATCGACCGTATTGTCGCGTACCGCCGGCGTATAGGCGCCTTTAAGAACGAGGAGTAGCGGAATGGATATATCAACCCTTATTGGCTTGGCAGGATGCTTGGGCATGATTGGCTTGGGGATCATTACAGGGGGATCCGGCCTCTTGACCTTTTGGGACCTTCCTTCGTTCTTAATCGTGGTATTGGGCTCTTACTTGGGCCTCTTTACTTTTAGCAGTCTGTCCACCGCCCTGGGGGTATTCGGTTCGATAAAACTCACCTTCAGGGTCCCTAACTTTAACGAAAAGGGAATCATCACCAAACTTATGGCAATGTCGGAGAAGGCCCGGCGTGAGGGGCTCCTGGCCCTGGAAGAAGAGTTGGAAGATCTGGACGATGAATTTATCAAGAAGGGACTTCGCCTGGTGGTTGACGGTACGGATGCGGTGGTTATCAGGACCCTCATGGAGACAGAGTTGAGCCAGATGCAGGAGCGGCACGCCGGGAAGATCTCGGTTATCAATATGTGGGGTACCCTGGCGCCGGGCCTCGGGATGCTGGGTACCGTTATCGGCCTTATCGGTATGTTGAAGAACCTGGAAGATAAGAGCGCCCTGGGCCCTAACATGGCCGTTGCCCTTATCACCACTATGTACGGTTCCATGATGGCAAACCTCCTGATGATCCCCTTGAGCGGGAAACTGAAATCCGCCGATGCGGTGGAATCCAAGGTCAGGGAAATGGCGATTGAGGGGGTTCTTTCCATACAGGCCGGGGATAACCCTCGTATCCTGGGGATGAAGCTTCTCTCTTACCTTGATCCGGAGGATCGTAAGGCTGTTGAATCGGAAATTATGAGGGATTGATATGGCAAAGAAGAAGAAGAAAGCCGATGCGGGCAGCGCAGGAGGGGAATGGATCGTAACCTATTCGGACATGGTTACCCTGATGCTCTGCTTCTTTGTCGCCCTTTTTAATCCCGACGAAGTTGATCCCGCCCAGCTTGCCGCCATGATTTCCACCTTTAATAATACCGGCATGGGGGCTTCCTTTGGCGGCAACACCCTTACGGCGGGCAAAAGCGCCGATTTGGGAAACACCATCATGTCTCTGCCTTCCATGGATCAGGGCCGTTCCCTGGGAACCGCCTTGAAAAAGGCGGTGAGCCTGTTCCAGCCGGAAATACGGTCCAATAAGGTGCAGATTACTCAGGACGAACGCGGCCTGATTATCTCCTTGGCATCGGACGCCTTCTTCAACCCGGCGAGCGCCCGGATCAACATGGAGGAAACCCGGGACATCCTGCTCCGTCTGGGGACGTTTCTGGCCTCCGATGAAGTCAGCGGACGGAAATTCCGCATAGAGGGCCATACCGACGATACGCCGGTGGACCCCGACGGCCCCTGGGAATCAAACTGGGAACTTTCTACCCGGCGTTCCATCAGCGTCCTCCACTACCTTACCGGCATAGGGGTAGAGGAAAACCGCTTTCAGGTGGCGGGATTCGCCGATACTATGCCTATAAGCCGGAACGATACCCCTGAAGGCCGGGCCTATAACCGGCGGGTAGATGTTGTTATCTTGGATGAGGGGCATTTATAGCCGGTTAATGGTGTTTGTTTGAATATATTTGCATAGTTTTTGGTTTTAATATACGATAATAGAATTAAGCGAGGTATCAGAGTATGTCTGATAATGATGAACTTAATGAAGTTGACGAAGGCGAAGCGTCGGCAGAAAAGAAGCAAAAAAAAGCGCCCGGTTTAGCCGTGTTGCTTCCGAACTTACTCAAATTTGTGGCAATAGGGCTGGGAGCCTTGGTTTTTATTGTTACCGTGGCGGTGATTACCTTTAACATCCTCAATAAGGGGGGGCGGAACCAGACTGTTGTGGCGGAGTCCTCGTCTCCTTGGATTGGTAAGAGGCCGGAATATCAGATGTTTACGTCTATAGGTATCGTCAGGACCCGTACCAAGGATACCTCTCCTTATTCGGTGGTGGTTGACATGGTTATAGGGTATGATATAAATGATAAAAACGCGCAGAATGAATTGACCAGCCGCTTATACGAACTCAAGGATTTTGTGCGGAGTTTTTTCAGCGGCAAATACCGGGAAGACCTGTTGCCTGCCAACGAAGCCCGGTTAAAACAGGAAATAGTCGAAGCCTTGAATACCCGGGTGTTAGATTCTTCCAAGGCGCGGGTTGTATTATTTAATCAATTGGACGTAATGGAGATGCAATGACAGAGGTTCTGTCCCAGGAAGAAATTGATCAACTGCTCACGGCGATTAACGCGGGGGAGGCGGAACCGGAAGCTTTCCGGCCCGTTGCGGATACCCGTAAGATCAAGATCTACGATTTCAAGCGGCCTGACAAATTCTCCAAGGATCAGATACGTACCGTCTCCATCATGCACGAGTCCTTTGCCCGGCTCACCACTACCAGCCTTTCGGCACAGCTCCGTTCCATGGTTCATGTCCATGTAGCTTCCGTTGATCAGCTTACCTACGAGGAATTCATCCGGTCCATCCCAACTCCCACCACCCTAGCCATCATCAACATGGACCCTCTCAAGGGGAACGCCATTCTGGAGATAGACCCGGCGATAACGTTTTCTATTATAGACCGTCTCTTTGGCGGTACGGGGGAGGGGACCAAGTCCCAGCATGAACTTACGGACATAGAGCAGTCGGTCATGGAGGGTATCGTTGTGCGTATTTTGGGCAATATGCGGGAAGCCTGGGCTCAGGTCATAGACCTGCGGCCCCGGCTTGGGCAGATTGACACGAACCCGCAGTTCGCCCAGATAGTGGCCCCGACGGAAATGGTGGTCCTGGTAACCCTGGAAACCAAAGTGGGGGATGTCGAAGGGATGATGAACTTCTGCATACCCTACCTGACTATTGAACCGATTATCGGAAAATTATCGGCTCAGTTTTGGTACTCTTCGGTACGCCGGAACACCACGGCGGAAAACTTGAATTTATTAAAGGATAAGCTGGCAACTGTCGATGTAAATGTAGTAGCCGAAATCGGAAAGATACAGATCCCAGTCCGGGATGTCCTGTCCCTGCGAATCGGGGATATTATACAGCTCTACAGCGTCCGGGTGGGAGATCCGTTTTCCCTCAGTGTCGGCAACAAACGAAAATTTTTGTGCCGGCCCGGAGTTATTGGCAAGAAGATGGCGGTACAGGTGATTAAGAAAACCGCTGAGTTTAATCAGAATGAATTTGAAGAGTTTTCACCCGAAGGGGGAGATTTATTATGAGCGATGGCGCTCTTTCGCAAGATGAAATAGACGCTCTGTTGGCGGGAGTGAACCCCTCGGGCGACTCGGATGCTGGCGCTGCGGCCGCTTCACCGGCTGCGGCATCAGAGGAGGGCGATAATGACCGGCGGGCGGTAGAGGATTTTCTTGCTTCCACCGTAGATGCCTTGTCTTCCAATCTTTCCATGATGACCAATCCCGAGGTGTCCCTGAGAAATCCTCAGGTAACTTTCACCGACCGGGATGTTTTTTTGCCGAGCCTGCCCGAGCGGGTAACGGCTACGAAGATAAACTTCAGCTCCGGTTTCCCCGGGGACCACCTGTTCCTCATGCCGGAAGACGCGGCCAAGGGTATTGCCAGCCTTATGAATAAAGAGGAGAACATTACCCTGGACGAGATGGCCCTGTCGGTGATAGGCGAAGCGGTTTCCACCCTGGTGGGAACCCAGATCACCGCCCTGACCAGCAAGACCGGCAACAAGTCCATTGCCGCGACTCCTCCGGAGACGACCAGCGTCCCCAAAGGGGTGGTGGCTTTGCCGGGCGGGAATTTTCTGGCCGCCACGTACGAATTAGACCTGGGGGGCGGTAAGTCCTATCAGTTTTGGGAGATCCTGGGCGCCGAGGTTTCAGGCGACATTGCCCGGGCCCTGACCGGCGGCGGTGATAACAAGGGCGACGCGGCTATGCGGGGCAACGGTCCCGGCAGAAATGCCGCGCCAAATAAAGGGGGCAGTACAATGGGGGGAATGGCAGGCGGCGGTGGTTCCGACAGAAACGCCGCGTCGAATATGGGGGGAGGAATGCGGCCTACGAATGTGCAATCGGTCCAGTATCCGAGCTTCATGCCTCAGACGAATCCCCAGGAACAGGGGAATATCGGTCTCATCATGGATGTTTACATGGAGATGACCGTTGAATTGGGCCGTACCCGCAAGCTTATCAAAGAAATTCTGAATATGGGTGAAGGAACCATCATAGAACTGGATAAACTTGCCGGTGAGCCGGTGGATATTCTGGTAAATCATAAACTCATCGCCAAAGGTGAGGTTGTAGTCATTGATGAAAATTTTGGCGTCCGGGTTACGGAAATAGTGTCGCCCATGGAAAGAATGACCGATATATAATAGACAAGCGGATGTTTATTGGCTATACTGGAACAGGTTAATGTAGCTTTTTACATTATATATAAAATTTAGACTGAAAGTCAAAGACTTAACAGACTAAGACCGGATCAGTTCGTACTTGGGAGGGGAAAAACTGTATCGACTTCGTTTAGGTCTGGCGCTGGGTTGCCTCGCCTTCGTCCTATTCAATCAAGATATTCATTTGGCCGCACAGGACGCGGATAACCTGGGGGAAGATTTTTTCCCGCAAACCGCCGTTGCGGAAACCCTGGACGAATCCGTCTTTGTCCTGGGAGAGGCGGCTCAGGGGACCGGTCTTTCGCCGGTTTCGTCGGGATTCACCGTCTTCAGGATGGTCCTGGCCCTCGCCCTGGTAGCAGCCGCCATTTACGGCGCCGTGTTCTTTATACGCCGAGCATCCCGGCCACGGGAACGCCGAAACTCCTATCTTAAAGTCCTCACCAGCGCCCATTTGGGGTCCAACCGTTTTGTCCATGTGGTAAACCTGGGGAACCAGGCGTGGCTCGTGGGATCCGGGGAAGGCGGGGTCTCCCTTATCGCCGAGGTGGCGGACCGGGAAGCCCTGGATGCCATGCTGCTGGAAGATTCCCAAAAGCAAACCGAGCCGGGGGGGCGGATTCCTGATTTTCGTAGCCTTCTGCGCCGTTTTGGCGGCGGGACCGGTCCGGATGGGGAGCTTCCCCCGGATAGACCCGGTTTTTCCGTAGACAACGTGCGGAAAAACCGGGAAAGGCTTAGGGGGTTATAGGTATGCGGCAGGTTAAAGTCCGGGGGGTATTTTTTCTGTTCCTGTTGCTGGGGCCCCTGTTTCAGGGGGCGGCCCAGACGCCGCCTTTCCCAGGCATGTCCACTCAGGGAACCATGAATATTCCCGCTCCTCCGGCGGATCCGGTGATACCTTTCGTGGACCTGACCATCAGGAACCCTGAGTCTGGGCAGGAAGTGGCTTTTTCCCTCCAGCTTCTCCTTTTAGTTACCATCCTTTCCCTGGCGCCAAGCATCATCGTGCTGATGACCAGTTTCCTCCGAATCTCCATCGTGCTGGACTTTATCAAGCGGGCCTTGTCGCTCCAGCAGGTTCCCCCTAATCAGGTTATCCTGGGGATTTCTCTGTTTTTGACCGCCTTCATCATGTGGCCCACCATCACGGCGGTGTATGAAAACGCCTTCCAGCCCCTGGCGGCAGGCGAAATATCGGTGGAAACCGCTTACCGGGAGGCCGAGGCTCCCATGCGGATCTTCATGTACCGTCAGATGCAGGGGAACCCAGAGAACATCAGGCTCTTTATGGCCATGCGGGGCCTGGACAGGCCGGACACTCTGGCGGACGTTCCTACCTATGTACTCATCCCCGCTTTCATCCTCAATGAACTAACCGTCGCGTTTAAGATAGGGATAGTGCTCTTTATTCCCTTTATCGTTATTGATATGGTGGTGGCCAGCGCCCTCATGTCCATGGGCATGATCATGCTGCCGCCGGTCATGATTTCCATGCCCTTCAAACTCATCCTTTTTATTCTGGTAGACGGCTGGGGGCTTTTGACGGACCAACTGGTCCGGTCCTTCGTTTAGGAGAAACTGGTGAGTATAGGCGAAATTACGGCCCTTCTCCGGGGGGGGATACTGGAAGTCCTGTTGCTGGCCGCTCCGCTCCTGGTTTCCGCCTTGGTCGTGGGCCTGGTCGTAGCCATTTTACAGGCCACCACATCCATACAGGAGCAGACCCTGACCTTTGTCCCCAAAGTCATTGTCATACTCCTGGTCCTGGGCTTTCTGGGGGGCTGGATGTTTTCTTCTCTGGGCGATTATACGGTGCAGCTTTTCCGGATGATCCCCGATATGGCGAGGTAAGCGAGATGTTTGACGATATCCTGCGGGCGGCGCCGGTGTTTCTTTTGATCGCCGTCCGGGCCTTGGCGATGATAGAGACCGCTCCTCTGCTTTCTTCCGAGGCGGTTCCCCAGGTTGCGAAGATCGCCCTGGCGGGGTTCGCCGCCTATGGGGCGTTTCCGGCGGCCCAGGCTGTTCCGTACTTTGGCGGCCTCAGTACGGACCTCTTCGGCCTTTCCTTCGTTTTTTTAGTGGCGGGAGAAGCGATCATCGGGATCATCATCGGGTTTTTCCTCACGATTTTATACGCCGCCTTTTCTACCGCCGGGCAGTTCTTCTCCCTCCAGATGGGGTTTGGCGCGTCCGAAACCTTCGATCCCCTGTCCCAGATAGAAAACCCCCTTATGGGTCAGTACCTTAACCTGGTGGCCATGCTGGTCTTTTTGTCCGCCGATGGTTTCCAGCGGCTTTTCCTGGGGGGCTTTCAGCGGTCCGTCCAGTCTCTGAGTACCCCGGCTCTTGTGGCGGGCCGGGAGGCGGCGGTAGTCATGCTGGCATCGGGGCTTTCACGGCTTTTTTTGGACGCCATCATCATCTCCTTGCCCATCTTGGGAACCCTGTTCCTGACTTCCCTGTCCACAGGGCTTATCTCCAAAGCCGCCCCGCAGATCAATATCCTCTCCGAAGGGTTCCCTATTTCTATTACCGTGGCCTTTGTACTCATCGCCGCCACCTTGCCCTTCATGGTGGAGGCCTTTGGCCGGGTGGTGGACGCGGCCTTCGCTTCCCTGGAGTCCCTCTATATTCAGATCGGCAGTCAAATCGGAGGCGGGTATGGCGGATAAGGGTTTGCGGGACTTTGCCCTGGATGAGGAGCTTGGTTTTGATGCCCCGTACCTCGCGGCTCTCAATATGGACCTCCAGTGGTTTGCCGCGGAGGACGAGGGGCGTACCGAGGAACCGTCGGACTATAAGATACGCAAGGCCCGGGAGGAAGGCCGGGTCGCCAAGAGCCAGGAACTCGTCGGCGCCCTGGTGCTGCTCCTGCCGGCAATAGCGATACTGATTTTGGCGCCATCCATGCTCAAGACCTGCGTGGAAATGCTGCGGTTTTTTTTACTCCGCGCTGCGGAATTGGATCCGGTGAAAGACCGGATCGTCCCGGAGGCTTTTTTCCGGTATTTTATCCGCCTGGCCCTGCCCATCGTCATGGTATCCGTGGCGGCGGCGATCTTTGCCAATCTGGTACAGACCGGTCCCCTCTTTACCACCAAGCCCTTGACGCCGAATTTCTCTAAGATTGTTCCCCGGTTCGGCAAGTATTTCCAGCGTATATTTTCCATGGAAGGACTGTTCAACTTTGCCAAGTCGGTGGTTAAAATGATCATCATAGGCGCGGTGGCTTTTTTCCTGATCCGTTCAGAAATAGAGAAGCTGGCGAATTTGCAGACCGTGAACCTGTGGCTGGGTATTACCCTTATCGCGTCCTTGGCGATTAGGATGCTCATCATCTCCGCCCTGTTGCTTTTGGTCCTTTCCGTTCCGGACTTGATGTTCCAAAGGTGGCAGTACCGGGAATCCCTCAAGATGACCAAGCAGGAGGTCAAGGAAGAGCGGAAGATGTACGAAGGGGATCCCCTGGTGCGGTCGAGGCTCAGGCAGCGTATGCGGGAGGTCATGACCCGGAACATGATGGCCAGCGTCCCTAAGGCGGATGTCGTGGTTACCAACCCTACCCACTTTGCGGTGGCGCTGGAATACCACCAGGGTATGAAGGGTCCCCAGGTAACCGCCAAAGGCGCCGATGAAATGGCCTTTCAGATCCGGCGTATCGCCGCGGAAAATCAGGTTCCCATTGTGGAACACAAGCCCCTGGCCCGTGCGTTATACGCGGAAACTGAAGTGGGGGACCTAATCCCCGAAGCCTACTATGAGGTAGTGGCAAAGATCCTCGGTAAGGTGTGGAGCCTTAACGAGGAACGCCGCAGGGCGGAAGGTATGAGGGCGTAAGGAGTAAGATATGGCGGACGCTGCCGGAATAAACAGATCAGGCGGAATAAACAGACTCGGTTCTTTTTTGGGGAAGGCCGGAGATCCGGATGTTTTTATTGCCGTGGCGGTAATCGCGGTGGTGATGATGATCATCGTCCCCCTTCCTACGGTCCTTCTGGATGCCCTGATGGCCTTGAACCTGGTTCTTTCTCTGTTCATTCTCCTCATTGTTTTGTACACCAAGAAGCCGACGGATTTCAGCGTCTTTCCGACGGTGCTCCTGGTGATTACCGTCTTCGGCCTGGCCCTGAACATCTCTTCCACCCGGCTCATCCTGATACGGGGGGCCGCCTTTGACGGGCGTATGGTCCGGGCGTTCTCCACCTTTGTCGTGGGTAGCGGGGGGGCTGAGGGCCTTGTGGTGGGGTTCATCATCTTCATCGTCATCGTCGCGGTCCAGGCGGCGGTTATCACCAAGGGGGCTACCCGTATCGCCGAGGTGGCCGCCCGGTTTGCCCTGGATGCCATGCCCGGAAAGCAGATGGCTATTGAGGCGGAGTACAACTCCGGGGCCATTACCGAGGAGGAATCCATTGCCCGGAAAAACGATCTCCAGCGGGAGGTGGATTTTTACGGGGCCATGGACGGTTCCAGTAAATTCGTCTCCGGTAACGTCAAGGTGGGGATCCTGATCACCGCGGTGAATATCCTGGGGGGGATCATCATCGGTTCGGTCTTCCATGGGGAACCCATTTCTTCGGCAATAGGGACCTATGTGGCATTTTCCATTGGAGACGGCCTCCTCTCCCAGTTTCCCGCCCTGTTGGTTTCTACCGCCACGGGTATCATCGTCACCCGTTCCGTTTCCGACGGTACCTTTGGGGAAGATACCTCAAGCCAGTTCTCCCGGGATAGCCGCATTTATTGGATCGGCGCTTTAGTCCTTGGGGGGTTTGCCCTGCTCCCGGGTTTTCCCTGGTATGTACTGATACCTCTGGCCCTGGCCCTGGCCTTCC
>JAIRLK010000376.1 GCA_031259515.1 Treponema sp.
CGGTTTGCCGGGAGCCAGTCTGTACTCATACGATCCTCCTTGGGTTTTTATCGTTGTTATTTCCAGCGGATGCGTCAAAAGCTAGAGCTTCCGGGGTAAAAGCTAGAGCTTTTGAGTCAAAAGCTAGAGCTTCCGGGTCAAAAGCTAGAACGGATGGGACGTTTTTGTCTAAAAATGAGGGGGTTTGCTGTCCAAACGGGGAAATCCGCCTAAATTGAGGGGTTTTAAGCGTTAGGGGATTGACACGCCGACTTTTCTTTAGAGTATAATATGAGCCGTGAGCCGTGAGCCGTGAGCCGTGAGCCGTGAGCCGTGAGCCGTGAGCCGTGAGCCGTGAGCCGTGGCCTGTATTCTGCCATCTTGCCTGCCGGTGTTAAAACCATGGTACTAAGCTAGCATGAGCGGAAAACTTGTGCAAGAACCTTTCCCCGAAACATGAAATCACGCCTCCTGCCTGCTGAACGTTGCGCGGTTCACTCTTTTATAGCCGCCCGGCAAATCCAGCGGGGGAGGGGAGGCGCTTCTTCTTCATTATCCACCTTCGTTCCAGTGCCCTATCTTCCGTATCTTCTGGTTCCGGTAGCGTACCAGCACCGAGGGGGTCCGGCTGGTAAGGTCCTCCAGTTCCCGTATAAGGAGTTCCTTGATGGTCCGGGCCATACCGCCGGGGTCGGTGTGGGCGCCTCCCGGCGGTTCGGGGATAACGCCGTTGATCACCTTGAATTCCAGAAGGTCCGCGCTGGTGATGCGGAGCATTGCCGCGGCGTCTTTGGCCTTGCCGGCGTCGTGAAGGAGGAGGGAGGCCCCTCCTTCGGGGCTGATCACCGAGTAGATGGCGTTTTCTAACATATAGATCTTGTCGCCTACGCAGAGGCCCAATGCGCCGCCCGAGCCGCCTTCGCCGATGATGACGCACACTATCGGGGTTTTCAGTTGGCTAAAGTCCCTCAGGTTCCGGGCTATGGCTTCCCCTATGCCCCGTTCCTCCGCGCCCAGGCCGGGGTACGCGCCGGCGGTGTCTATGAAGGTGATGATGGGCCGGCTGAATTTTTCGGCTTCTTTGGCCAGGCGCAGGGCTTTGCGGTACCCTTCCGGGTTGGCCATGCCGTGATTGCGGCGCATGTTTTCTTTCAGGCTCCGGCCTTTCTGGTTGGCCAGGATGGTAACCGGCCGGCCCGCGAGGAAGCCCAGGCCGCCAATGAGCGCGGGATCGTCGCCAAAACAGCGGTCGCCGTGGAGTTCCAGGAAGGAATCGAATATGCGCGTGATGTAGTCCAGGGCATAGGGCCGGACGGGGTGTCGGGCCAGCTCCACCCGCTTCCAGGCGGCTTCCGCACGGGAACCGGCGCGGACCTTCGCCTCAAGGTGTTCCAGTTCTTCCTGAGCGTTGATCCCCGACGCGGCCGTCAGCTTCTTCAGTTCTTCAATCTTGCCGGTAAGTACATCGGAATTCATGCGGAGTTCCTCCGGTGCAGGTCTATCAGGGTGGAAAGAACCTTCTTTTGATCGCCGCGCGGAACGATAAGATCAACAAACCCCTTTTCCCGTTGGAATTCCGCCTTCTGAAAACCTTCCGGCAGGGTCTGCCTGATGGTTCCTTCGATAACCCGGGGACCGGCAAAGCCGACCTGAGCGCCGGGTTCGGCAAGGGTTACATCGGCAAGCATGGCAAAGGACGCGGTAACCCCGCCGGTAGTGGGATCGCAGAGGACGATGAAGAGGGGGACCGCCGCCTTGTCCAGCTCCGCCGCGGCGGTGGATGTTTTGGCCATCTGCATAAGGGAGAAGATACCCTCCTGCATACGGGCCCCGCCGGAAGTGGTATAGATGATAACCGGCGTCTTTTCCTCCACGCCTTTGATCATGGCGCGGGTAACTTTTTCGCCTACCACGGAACCCATGGACCCCCCCATGAACTTGAAGGACATGAGGCCCAGGATGACCGGCTTTCCGTCAATGGTACAGGTTCCGGTGATGACCGCGTCCTTCATCTGGGCTTTGACCTCCGCGGCGGACAATTTTTCCTCGTAGCCAGAGAGGTCTATGGGATTGAGGGAGCGGAGGTTGGCGGAAAATTCCGTGAAACTGCCTGAGTCCGCCAGGTAATGAAGCCGTTCCACCGGCTCCATGCGGTAATGATAGCCGCAGGACGGACAGGTTCTCAGTGCGTCCCTGACAGCTTCTTCTTCATGCTGGGCGCCGCAAGATGGGCAGGCGGCGTCACTATGACCTGATGCCATGTTCAAGCTCCTTGGCTATTTCACCATAATAAGATGTTCCGAACCGTCCGGAACGGAACGTGTTGTGTTTGACGATCCATTGTTGTCGGGCTTTATTGGTTGCTATGCCTTCAATGACCAGTTCATCCAGGGCCCGGCTCATCCGGGCCAGCGCCCGGTCCCGGTTCTGCCCGTGGACGATGAGTTTCGCCACCAGGGAATCGTAGTGGGGAGGCACGGTGCAGCCGGTATATAAGAACGAATCGAACCTGACGCCGGGCCCGCCGGGAACTTCCAGCCGGGTAAGCCTCCCCGGTGAGAGGGCGTTGATCCGGCACTCTATGGCCCAGCCTCGTATAGGCAGCTCCCCGTTCTCAAGCTCCATGCGGCCTTCGGTGCAGGAGAGGATCTGCTGGCGTATGATGTCCGTATCCGTGACGAATTCGCTTACTGGATGCTCCACCTGGACCCGTGCGTTTACTTCCATAAAGAAGAAATTCTCCCCTTCGACCAGGAATTCGATGGTCCCCGCTCCGGTATAGCCGATTTCCCGGAACATACGGACCGCTCCCTCCGCCATGCGGCCTCGCATCCTTTCCGAGACCCCCGGCGAAGGGCTTTCCTCAATGAGCTTCTGGTGGTTCTTCTGTACCGAGCAGTCCCGCTCGCCCAGGACCGCCACGGCGCCCTTGCCGTCTGCCAGGATCTGGAGTTCCACATGCCGGGGATTTTCCAGGTACCGCTCAATGAACACCGTCCCGTCGGCAAAGTTGGATTCCGCCTCCCGGCTGGCAAGGCGTAGGTTTTCGGCCAATTCTTCCTGGTTGCGGACTATGCGCATACCCTTGCCCCCGCCCCCGGCGGCGGCCTTGATGATGACCGGGAACCCCAGTTCCCTGATTACCCCGGCGGCTTCATCCTCGGCGGCCACCGCTCCGGCGCTTCCCGGAGTAACCGGAAGGCCGAAGCGCCGGGCGGTTTCCCGGGCCCGGACCTTATCGCCTAAGAGTTCTATCACCCCGGTATCCGGGCCTATGAAGATGAGGCCCTTGTCCCGAACCATGCGGGCAAAACCGGCGTTCTCCGAAAGAAAGCCTACTCCCGGATGTATGGCTTCGCAGCCCGTGTTGACAGCGGCCATGATGAGGTTGTTTCCGAGAAGGTAACTTTGAGACGAAGGGGGCGGCCCTATGCACACCGCCCGGTCCGCCAGGTGAACCGGAAGGCTGTCTTTGTCCGCAGTGGAGTACACCGCCGTGGTTTCTATGCCCATTTCCCGGCAGGTCCGGATGATGCGTACCGCGATTTCCCCGCGGTTGGCGATAAGCAGGCGTTTAATCACGGCGCGGTCCTAAAGCCTTTTTACCTCGAACAGGACCTGGCCGTACTCCACCAGTTCCCCGCTTCCAGCCTTGACCGCGAGAATTTCGCAGTCAAACTCCGCTTCCAGATGGTTCATCATCTTCATGGCTTCAAGGATGCAGAGGGTTTCGCCGGCCTGCACCTTTTTACCCGCCGTCACGAAGGGAGGCGCGTCGGGTCTGGGGGCGGCGTAGAAGGTCGCCACGATGGGGCTGGTAATGGTTTCTCCGGCAGCGGCGGAACCGGCAGCCCCGGCGCCCGGAAGCCCCAGATGCACCGCCCCGTCCGCCGGGTTTGCCGGAAGCGTCCCGGGAACGGCGGGCGCCTGATATACCGGACGGACGGCGCATTCCTTCCGTAAGATTATATGCAGGGACCCCTCTTCTATATCAAGCTCCGCCACCTGGCTGGCGCTGAATTTATCAATGAGAGTTTTTATCAATTCATCGTTCATAAGATGCTCCTCGTATAGTACAGTTCCTTACAGTATAACCGAAGGGTCCACTTCACGATCATAATCAACGCCGGGGACGTCGAACCCGTGGGCCTCAAGAAAATCATGCTTGAAACCCTGGATGTCCGAGGCGGTAAAGACATTCTCTTCGGTTACCGTTTCCATACGGGCCAGCGTTTCTTGCTGGACATCCTCCCGCATTTCCCAGTCGTCGAGGCGAATGCGGCCTTCACTGTCCACGGGGACCGCGTCCGGGTCCCGCGCCCCTTCGGGAGAATAGAGCCGGTCCCGATAGAGCCTGACGATTTGTTCTATGCAGCCTTCATGAAGGCCCTTTTCCTTCATCACCTTGAAAAGGCAGGACACGTAGAAGGGGATGACGGGGATGACCGCGCTGGCCCGGGTTACCAGTGCCTTGTTGACCGAAACCCAGGCCCGGCGCGCGCCTACGCCCTGCCGGGCGAGACGTGAGTTTATGGCCCTGGCCGCCCGTTCCAGGTCTTCCTTGGCCCGGCCTATAGCGCCGTTCTTGTAGATAGGCCAGGAGAGTTCCGGGCCCAGGTAGGTGTAGGCCACGGTCCTGAATGAGGGGGAGAGCAGTCCTTCCTTTTCCAGGGCTTCGATCCAGAGTTCCCAATCTTCGCCGCCCATAACCTTGATGGCGCCGGCAATCTCCTCCTCCGTGGCGGGTTCCGCGCCGGCGACGGTGATCTTCCCGGTGAGCATATCCAGGGTCTTTCCCCGGTATGCCTCACCTATGGGTTTGATCACCGACTTGTACATCACCCCGTTCCGGGGATCGGTCCTGACCGGGGAGGCCAGGGAGTAGACGAGCAGGTCAATCTGAGCGGGGATCCCGGCGGCGGCGGCGGTTTCCCGAACCGCGGCGGCGGCGGCGGCTTTCATCTCGAAGGAAAAGGCATCCCCGTCCAGGGTCTTCGCGGAGACCCCCGCGTTGGCAGCCTCCAACTCGAAAACCCGGTTGTTGTACCACCCCGGAGTCCCCGGTTTCGCAGCCGAAGCCGGTTTTTCCAGGGAGACGCCCACGGTGGCCGCCCTATATCCGAAGGCCGCGGCGACGCGGCTTGCCAAACCGTACCCGGTGGAACAGCCCACTACCAGCGCGAGCCTGGGGGATCCTGTTTGAGGGACCAGATTCCGTGCGGCATATTCTATTTCGCCCCGTACTACTTTGGCGCATCCTTGGGGATGGCTGTTGAGGCAGATATTATTCCGTATCATTGGTTTAAGAACCATAGATGATTCCTTTTTTATTGGGGGTCCGGGGGGCCCAAGGCCCTCCGGCGGGGGACGGGGGCGGCGCCCACGCGGGCTGCGGCTCGGAAACCAGGCACAGCCATTCGGCTTCGGCGGCCAGTTCATCCCCCACGTATGCCTTGCCCGCCTGCTTGATCATCTTGGCGGAAACCCGCAGGTTCCTGATCTCCGAGCGTACCTCTTCGCCGGGCAGCACCTGGCGGCGGAACTTCACCTTGTCTATCGAAGCCAGGAAAAAGAGGGCGTCCCCGCCCAGGAGCCCCAGTTTCCGCAGGCCCGCGCCGCCTGACTGGGCCATGGTTTCCACCAGGATCACCCCCGGCGTTACCGGGTATTGGGGGAAATGCCCCTTAAAGAAGAATTCTTTTTCGGTAAATACATGGCGGGCGACGATCTTCTCGTTATCGGCGCTGACTATCTCGTCCACAAAGAGAAAAGGGTCCCGGTGGGGGAGCAGCTCTTCTATTTCGTTCATAAGTACCTCCTGAAAACCGCCACCCCGTTATGTCCTCCGAATCCCAGGGACCCCGAAGCGGCGGCGTCGATCCGTCCGTATTGAACCGTGTTGGGCACATAGTCCAGGTCGCAGTCGGGATCGGGGTTATCCAGGTTGATGGTGGGCGGGTAAAAACCTTCCCGTATGGCCAGGATACAGGCTATGGCCTCTATCCCGCCGCCCCCGGCTATGCAGTGGCCGGTCATGCTCTTGGTACTGGAAACCTTCAGTTTATACGCATGGGGGCCAAAGGCTTCTTTGAGCATCCTGGTTTCCGTGGGATCGTTGATCGCCGTGGAAGTTCCGTGAGCGTTGTAGTAGTGTATATCTTCGGCCCGCAAGCCAGCGTCCGCCAGAGCCAGTTTGATGGCCCGCCCGCCCCCTTCCCCCGAAGGTTCAGGGGAAGTGATGTGGTAGGCGTCTGAACTGCCGCCGTAGCCGGCGAATTCCGCCAGAATGTCCGCCTGCCGGGCTTTCGCGTGTTCCTCGCTTTCCAGAACCAGGATACCCGCTCCTTCGGCCAGTACAAAACCGTCCCGGCCGACGTCAAAAGGCCGGCTTGCTTTTTCCGGATCGCCGTTGTGTTTCGTGGACAGGGCCTTGAGCATCCCGAACCCCCCTACGGCAAAGGGGACTATGCAGGATTCGGTTCCCCCGGCGATAACCACGTCGCAGCGGCCCGCGCGGATCAGGTCCAGCGCCTGTCCCAAGGCATCGGTACCGGAGGTACAGGCGGTTACCACGGTATAGGCCGGTCCTTTGATGCCGTAGAGCATGGAGATGTTTCCCGCCGCTTCGTTGGGTATCATCATAGGTATGGTGAGGGGAAGCATACGTTTAGGGCCGGCGTCAAAGAGTTTTTTGAAGGATTCGGAAACCACTTCAAAGCCCCCTATGCCGTTTCCTAAGACTATGCCGGTCATCTCGCTCTTACTCGTGATCTGCCGCTTTACCCCCTCCGGGGTCTCCTGGGCCGCCAAAAGTCCCGCCTGTTCCAGGGCCTGGCGCGCCGCGGCCACCGCGAGCTGGGTAAACCGGCACATCTTCCGGACATCCTTCTTATCCATCCAATCGGCGGGGCTGAAATTTTTGACCTCCCCGGCGATTTGCGAGTCAAAACCTTCGGGATCAAACTGCGTGATCCGTGCGATACCACTTTTTCCGGCAATCAGGGCATCCTTGAATTCCGCTGCGGAATTTCCTATGGGACATAAGACCCCCATGCCGGTTACGACTACCTTCTTCTTCATAGTAAATCTCCTTATGCTGTGCTGTTTTCAGCCAACCATCCGGGCCTTACATAAACATGCCGCCGTCCACGCTCAGAACCTGGCCGGTGATATAGGACGCGCCGTCAGAGGCCAGAAACAGGGCCGCCTCCGCCACATCCTCCGGCGTTCCCGCCCGCTTTAAGGGGATGACGGTCATCATCTTGGTCTTGGCCTCTTCGCCCAGGACCTTGGTCATGTCCGAGGTAATGAACCCCGGCGCTATGGCGTTGACCCGTACCCCCCGGCCAGCAGTTTCCCGTGCCAGACTCTTGGTCAGCCCTATGAGCCCCGCCTTACTGGCGGCGTAGTTCACCTGCCCGCCGTTTCCGTGCAGGCCAACCACGCTGGACATATTGATGATAACCCCCCGCCGCTTGTGTATCATGTCCCGCCCGACAGAGCGGGCCGCTAGGAACGCGGCGGTCAGATTTACGTCCAGGACCTTCTGAAAATCCTCCAGCGTCATCCTGAAGGAGAGGTTATCCCGGGTGATCCCGGCATTATTCACCAGGATGTCAAACCCCTCAGCTTCCTGGACCGCCCCATCAATGATGCGTTCCACCGCAGTCAAATCGCCCAGGTCTGCGGTAATCCAGTGAAATTTACCTTCCGCACGGCTTACCCTGCCGGCCAAATCTTCCGGCTCCCTGGTTCCTATTCCCCAAACCTCCGCCCCTTCGGCGATAAATCGTTCCGCTATAGTTTTCCCGATTCCCCGGGAAGCCCCGGTAACCAGGGCTTTTTTATTCGCTAACCGCATAGTTCCTCCATTACGCCCGCACAAGGCTGTTGTGGGCTGCATCTGCGGGGATCCGCCCCGCAACGCCCCACTAAGGGTCCAAAGGACCCAGAGGTCCAAGGCCCCCCGAACCCCCAAGGGGCCCAAGGCCCCAGATTATTGTAATAATTTTTCGATAGATTCCCGGGCGCCTGCGGCGTAACAGGGAATAGCGCTCCCCGCGTCCCGCCACAGGCCCTGGAGCACTTTTCCGGGGCCGGTTTCCAGAACCGCTTCAACATCGCCGCGGGCCGCGACAGCCGCTTCTTCGGCGGTCCACCGGACCGGCTCGGTGATCTGCCGCAGGGCCAGGACTTTGGCCTCCGCAGCGGAAACCACCAGGCCGCCTGAAACATTGGAATAACAGGGGATGGCCGGGTCTTTGAAAGGCGCGGCCTCCAGGACCGGGGCGAAGGCCGCCGCCGCGCTGTCCATAAGGGGAGAGTGGAAAGGCCCGGCCACCGCCAGGGGAAGGACCCGCCGGGCGCCGGCCTCCTTGAATTTGACGGCGGCTTGTTCCAGGGCCGCAGCGACGCCGGAGATGACCGTCTGTTTGGGGGAATTGAAATTGGCCCCATAAAGCCCCGGTAGCTTCCATTCGGCGATAAGAGCCTCAACCCGGTCCGGGGCCAGGCCGATGACGGCGGCCATGCCCGCCGCGTTCTTCCCCAACCTGAAGCGGTCCGCCGCTTCCTGCATGGCCCGGCCCCGCTCTTTCACCAGGCGGAAGCAGTCTTCTGCGGTAACGATGCCGGCGCAGACCAGGGCGGCGTATTCCCCCAGGCTGAAACCCGCACAGGCACGGGGGAGTATGCCCGCTTCCTCCAGCCGGGCCGCTGCGGCCAGATTCGCCAGGGTGATGGCAGGCTGGGAAACATCGCTCCGCTTGAGGGTTTCCTCATCAGAATCCCGAATAAGGGCCTCCATGTCCTGCCCTATGATGTCCGAGGCAAGGGTAAAGAGGTCTTTCACTTTCGGCGAGTCCAGAAGGTCCAGCCCCATTCCGGGGTACTGGGCGCCCTGACCGGGAAAAAGAAACGCCGTGTTCGTGGTACAATCTACCATATAATCAAACTCCCCCCGTAAGTTAATCCCGCTCCGAATCCTATCAGCAATAACAGGTCTCCCCGGCGGATTTGGCCGCTTCGGTTGAGTTCGTCCAGGGCTATGGGAATAGACGCGGCGGACGTGTTGGCGCAGTCTTCGATGTTCATAAAGAATTTTTCCTCCGGGATGTCCAGGCGCTTTGCCATTGCCTGAATGATCCGGGCGTTCGCCTGATGCGGCACGATCCGGGCCACGTCATCTATGGTGATGTTTGCTTCCGCTAAAAGCTGTTCAAAAAGCTCGCATACTTTTTTTACGGCGAAGTTATACACCGCCCGGCCGTTCATCTCTATATAAGGCGCCTTGTCCACAATATCGCCGTTACGGTAGGCGTTTCGGGACCCGCCTTTACGGACGATAAGGTTTTCCGCGCCGGAACCATCGGAACCCAGAACGGTTCTTAGGAGGCCCCGCTTTCCCGGTCCTTCACGGGGAGCGCCGGTCTTTTCGATAAGGGCGGCCCCGGCGCCATCCCCGAACAAGATGCACAACGACCGGTCGCTCCAGTCCACAAACCGGGAGAGCACATCCGCCCCAATGACCAGGGCCCGCTTCCGCCCCTCATAAAGTTCCAGAAGACCCGCTGCGGTTTCAAGAGCGTAGACAAAACCACTGCACCCCGCGCCGGCATCCATGGCGCCCGCCCGGGATGCCCCCAGTTTGTCCTGAACGATGCAGGCGGTGGAAGGGCACACATGATAATCCGGGGTGGAAGTCCCCAGAACAATAAGGTCCACCGTCTTTGCCAGGTCTTCCACCGAGGTTTCCGGGACCAGTCCCGCTTCGGCAGCCTGGATCAGGGCGTTCCGGGACGCTTCCAAAGCTAAATCGCTTGACGCGATTCCATCGCCGGCGATATGCCTGGCCCCTATCCCCGTGTGAGAACGTATCCATTCATCGCTGGTATCCAGCCTTTCAGCCAAATCATTATTAGTTATCCGCCGGGGGGGCAGTGCCCGGCCGGTAGAGATAATTTCTACAGCCATAATTTACCTTTCTTTAGATGACAAATATTTCTAAATTGTCATTTAAAATATACGATATATTATGGACTTGTCAAGAAGGCGCATTGCCTCAAAAAAATCCCGATTATCGGGTTCCTGCAAACCTTTGGTTCAATGGCAGTTTGCACGGTAAAAAATCGTTTAACCGGCGATTTTTTGGGATTTTATGCGCGATAAGTTTCTATAAAAAAAGACCCGGCGCTTAACCGGGCCTTTAGGAGCCGACGGGATTTCTCTTTTTGCGCAAACGCCTTTGACGTCCTTACAAACCCCCAAGGAGCCTCGAAATGCGTGAAATTACGCAAAGTCCCCCCAGGCTCCTAGCCGGCTTACTTGAAAAAAACGATGTTACTCAATAACCGCGATGATATCCGACATCTTGAGGATCAGATGTTCCACGCCATCAATCTTAATCTGGGTTCCAGCGTACTTATCGTACATAACTTTCTGCCCGGCGCTTACCTTGATCACCTCTTTGTCATCTCCCACTTCCACGACGATACCGGTCTGTGTTTTTTCCTGAGCGGTATCGGGAATGATGATTCCGCCTGCGGTTTTGGACTCGTTCTTCTCAAGTTTGACCATGACTCGGTCAGCCAAAGGCTTCACTTTCATATACTTCCTCCGTTGTAATTTATGTGATTCTGATGATTTGTATATGAAGAATATACAAAAAATGCGGGGATAAGGTCAAGAAAAAAATTCGCAATTATTCAGTCGCAGCGCGATTTCAGAACTTTTCTTGTTCTTGTGTGCTTTAACAAAGGGGGCTACCGCTCCCCATCGGCTCCATTCAGGGTTAAAAGCCCCTTCATTCCGCCGATTGCGGCAAGCAATAAATTACATATTTATGCTATATTTATGCGCGAAGCGCAACAGGCTCTACGGGAAGCCGGGATGAGTCGAAATGACCCGGAATATGGCGCTTTTTAAGCGTCTGTAGCATTTCGATACATATATCGGATTCATTTTCACGATATGGGCTATATTGGGATGATCCGGCTTTCATTAGAAACTTTAACTGGTTTTGAAAGAAAACACCTTGCAAAAAATACTCCGCTTTCTTGTAATTCCTTATATAGCAAGGAATTACAAGAAAGTAAAATCACCTGGTTTTTCTCTAAATCGCTGAGTTTGGCACGAAAATTGCTTATAAATAAGTAACAACCCATTAAGTGAGGAGAATACATGACTGGGACCAGGACGAGAAAGAATAACCGGATTGAGCAGAAGTATCATACGGATGAGAACATCCTTTCGATATACCTCAAAGAGATCAACAAAATCCCTCTTTTGAGCAGAGAAGAAGAAGATGCCATCGCCAGGGAGGCGGTGAAGGGGAATAAGGCCGCCCAGGACAGGCTCGTAAACGCCAATCTTCGGTTTGTGGTGAATGTAGCAAAAAAATATCAGGGGCAGGGCATTCCCCTTTCGGACCTTATCAGCGAAGGAAATATAGGCATTATGAACGCTATCAAGCGTTACGATGTGGAGAAGGGGTATCACTTCATTTCCTATGCGGTGTGGTGGATCAGGCAGGCTATCCTCAAGGCCATCTGCGAAAAGTCGAGAATGATACGCCTGCCTCTTAACCGGGCGAACGAACTGGTACAAATTGAGAAAGCCCGGAAACTGGTTCAGGATGGGCACAGCGCCGAGGCTGAAATCAACGAAATCGCCAAACTGTTGGGCATGGGTCCCGAACATGTCTCGGACATCATCAACATCAGCCGGGAGTTGGTTTCCCTGGAAAGTCCGGTGTACACCGAAAAAGATTCTTCCATTCTGGGGGATTTCATTGAGGATCAGGATTACAAGTCCCCGGATGAATACGCCATGGATGCGGCCATGTACAGCGACATTGAGGCGGTACTGGGCACCCTGAATCAAAAGGAAGCGGAGATTATCAGGTTCCGCTACGGTCTGGGGAAAAGGTCTCCTCTGTCCCTCAGAGAAATCGGAGACCGCTTCAACCTGACCAAGGAAAGAATACGGCAAATTGAGAAGAAAGCCCTCAAACGGCTTCAGCATCCTTCCCGCAAACGCCTGCTGGAAAGTTACGTAGCATAGCCCCGTCTTCCGCCGCAGGTTCCTGCCGGCGGGAGTCAGCGGTTAGCCTCTTCCGGTTACGTTGTGCAACCATTTTCCCGACCGGAGGCGCTGGAAACCCAGGAGCATCTTAAGGGGATCTTCCGAAACAATGCAGAGGTAGATGATCCAAACCGGGGCGTGGAAGATAAAGCTTGCCGCCGCAGCAAGGGGAAGGGCGACGCACCACATGAAAAGCAAATCATAGAAAGCGCAAAATATCGTATCCCCCCCGGCCCGGCAGACTCCTATCACCATAGACATGTTAAAGGCCCGGAAGGGATAGGAGCAGACCAGGATGATGAACATGCCGGAAGTGATGGCCAGTACCCCGTCAGTTACCTTGAAAAGGAAGGGTAGCAGCCGGGACAAGGGAAGGAGGAACAAGGCCACTCCCGCCGCCAGAAGGGGGGTAAATCTGGTTATCCATTTAGCGTAATTCCGGGCGGCGGTTTCGTTTCCTTCACCTATCTTTTTGCCGATAAGAACTCCGGCGCCGTTTCCCAGGCCCATGAACACCACCCAGGTCAGTTGGGAAACCGTGTTGGTGATGTTGAACGCAGCGATCGCGTCCGTATGGGTCCGGGCAAAGATGAGGTTCTGGGTGTTGACGCCCAGAGACCAGATAAGCTCGTTGATCATCACCGGGGCGGCTATTCTGAGGAAACGTCCGAAATAAGGCAGCCTGAAGCTCAAAAGTTCCCGGATAGGGCCGGCGTGGGCGTAACGCCGGAGGTAGCTTACGCCGGCCAAGATGCACATCTCGGTGATCCGGGAGATAACCGTGGCAATGGCGGCGCCTTTCACCCCCATGGCCGGGACTGGTCCCGCGCCGAAAATGAAAAGGTAGTTTAGCCCCCCGTTCATGGACAGGGCGATGAGAGTGGTCGTCATGGGAACCCGGACATGCTCGGTGGAGATAAGGGTGGAACTGAACACAAAACTCACCGCATAGGGGATGAAGGCCGGGGCCAGGGCGCTCAGGTAGGCGCTCCCGGCCCGGATTACCTCCGGGTCCCGGGAATATACGCCGATGATGCCCCGTGGAATAGACAGGGCGGCCAGGGTAAACAGAATCCCCGCGCTCAATCCCAGGGTCAGGCAAAGGCCCACATTCTTTCGTATCCCCAAAATATTGTGTTTACCCCAGAACTGGGCGGTAAAGATGCCGCCGCCGTTACAGATGCCAAAAAGGATCATATTGTATAAAAAGAAAAACTGATTGCCCAAGCCCACGGCGGCGATTTCCACAGTCCCGAGCTGGCCTATCATCACCGTATCAAGCATATTCACCAGGGAATTCACCAGGTTTTGGAACATGATGGGAATAGCCAAAGTAAAAAGCACTTTGAAGAATTGCCGGTCGCCAAAAAATGATGATTTCATAGGAAAAATATAGCAAAACAATCAACACATATCATAGCCGCCCGCTGCGGCGCAAAACATACAAAAAATCCTGTCAATAACCAGTCTTGCGGATATACTGGTCCCCTAATAGCCCATAAATCGGGATTTTTGCGGTACATTGTACCGCAAAAACCAACAAGTGCAACAGGCTGCTAGAGATATTTAACACCCCTTTATCGCGGGTTTAAGCCCCTGGATACTCTGCGGCAGACGTGATCCTGGCACCGCGCCGCTTACCTCGCGTACTCTACAATTCTGGTTTCCCGGATAATCGTTACCTTGATACGGCCCGGATAGCGCAGATCGTTCTCGATTTTTTTGGCGATACCTTTGGCAAGGTCTTTGGCCTGCTCGTCGGTAACCGCCTCGTTGTTGACGAGGATGCGCAGTTCCCGGCCCGCCTGAATAGCGAAAGCCTTGTCCACCCCGATAAAACCCCCGGCGATATTTTCCAGCTTTTCAAGGCGCTTGACGTAATTATCCATGGTCTCCCGCCGCGCCCCGGGCCGGGCCGCAGAAATGGCGTCCGCGATCTGTACCAGCACCGACTCAATGCAGGAAGGCTCTATGTCGTTGTGGTGGCTCCCTATTGCGTTGATGATACGGGGGTCCTCCCCCATCTTCCGGGCCATGTCCATGCCGATTTCCGCGTGGTTCAGATCCGAATCGGTTTCCACCCCCTTGCCTATGTCGTGGAGCAAGGCTCCCCGTTTCGCCAGTTCCCGGTTAGCCCCCAGCTCCGCAGCCAGACCGCCGGCTATGATAGCCACTTCCCTGGAGTGGTAAAGCACATTCTGGCCGTAGCTGGTACGGAAATACAGCCGTCCCAGGGCGCGGATGGCATCCTGGCTGATGTTATGGATGCTCAGATCGAAGAGGACTTTTTCACCTTCCTCAAAAATTTTCTGGGAAATGTCCCTGGACACCTTGGTAACGATTTCTTCGATCCGGGCGGGATGAATCCGTCCGTCGGAGATGAGCCGTTCCAGGGCCACTTTGGCGATTTCCCGGCGGACCGGGTCGAAGCAGGAAATAATCACCGCCTCGGGAGTGTCGTCGATGATGATGTCCACCCCGGTCAGGGTCTCCAAAGCGCGGATGTTCCGCCCTTCCCGCCCGATGATCCGGCCTTTCATTTCATCGTTGGGCAGACTGACTGAGGCAACCGTAACGTCTCCGGTTACCTCAGTCGCAAGCCGCTGAATCGTGGCTACCAGAATATCACGGGCCTTTTTCTCCCCGGCCAGGTTCGCCTCCTGCTCAATCTTATTGATCAAGCTCTGGGCGTCATGCTTCGCCTCATTCTCCAGGTTTTCAATGATGAGGGCCTTCGCCTCTTCCGCCGTAAGCCCGGAAATACGTTCCAGTTCCGCACGGTACCGTTCTTCCTCACGCCCCAGCGCGTTATTCCGGGCCTGTAACGCGCGTTCCTTATCCGAAAGAGTCTGCTCAGTTTTTTCAATCTGACTTATCTTTTTATCAATGGTCTCTTCTTTTTGCACTACACGCCGCTCATATCGCTGCAATTCGGCCCTGCGTTCCCGAGTCTCCCTTTCCTGCTGGTTTCGTTCGCGGATAACTTGTTCTTTTGCTTCAAGAAGAATTTCCTTCTTTTTAGCTTCAGCTTCCTTTATCGCATCCTGTTTAACGCGCTCGGCCTGTTGTTCCGCCGCGGTGAGTTGGTATCTGGCATACAGCCATCTAATAGTCCAGCCTAAGGTTAACCCGGCAAGAGGGAGGATTATCCACAACATCCAATCCATCACTCCACCCCTTACCGTTGTTGATTAAATTACGGTTCAGGGTATCCTAAAAGCCCGGTTATTGTCAAGTGTTGCCATATCATTGTACTTTTAGAGGGAATTTGGGCGCATTTGCGGCGTAAAACGCCGCAAACCGGGCTATCCGGGGCTCCGCGCCCCCGGCGCTCCGGCCCCGGCGCTTCGCG